>NZ_JBEXCS010000022.1:0-105613 GCF_040605395.1 Streptomyces sp. NPDC005648
GTTCTTTGCAAGGTGCGTGCCGGACCGGACGCCACCTCCGTATGCCCCGTGCATATGTCATCGGCCGCCGTGGCGGCTGTGGTCAGCGTCCGCTCGGTCGCGGCTTGCCGCTGCCCTCCGCGAGAGCCCTCAGCCGCTCCAACTCGCGCCGGTCGCGCTTGGTCGGCCGGCCGGCGCCGCGGTCGCGGATGCCGATCGGGGCGACGGCCTCGCGCGGGGGCGGGGGCGGCGAGTTGTCGACGTAGCACTGGGCCGCCACCGGGGCGCCGACGCGCTTGCGGATCAGACGCTTGACGATCACGATCCGCTCCCGGCCCTCGTGCCGAAGGCGCACCTCGTCGCCCACCCGGACGGTGTGGGAGGGCTTCACGTTCTGGCCGTTCACCCGCACATGCCCGCCCTTGCAGGCGGTGGAGCCGAGCGAGCGCGTCTTGATCAGGCGCACGGCCCAGATCCAGCTGTCGACGCGCACGGGTTCGCCGTTCGCCGGGCCGGCCGCCTCGGCGGCGGCGACCGCGGCGGCGACCGCGGGGTCCACGGCCTGTGGCGCGCCGGAGCCCCGCCCGTTCTCGTCCTCGTCCTCGTCAGCCTCGGAAACCATGTCCTCGACCTTAGCCCTCTCGGGGCGGGTGCTTCGCGCGGATTTCGAACGCTACGGTGCGCCGTCCGGCTGGTCCGGTCCGCCGTTCCACTCGTACGGTCCGCCGCCGCGCCACTCGATCAGCTCGGGGTCGTCGACGGCGTGGTCCTCGGCGGGGAGGCCCGCCTGGTGCACGAAATCGAGCACGTCGAAGAGGCTGTACGCGGTACCCGTGCGCTCGCCATTGATCGTCACCGCCCGTCCGCCGTCCGCGTCCGGCGGGAGCACGACCACCGTGGCCTGCGTATCCATACCCCCAGCATGCGCCGGAACGGGAGCGTCGGCAGTTCGCTGCCGCGAGGAGTTCCCCGGCCCTACGGTGGACGCATGGACAGCCTCGCCGGGCTCGACGCCCGTGTCACCGGATGCCGGGCGTGCCCTCGGCTCGTGCAGTGGCGTGAGGAGGTCGGCAGGGAGAAACGGGCGGCCTTCCGGGACTGGACGTACTGGGCGCGGCCCGTGCCGGGCTTCGGGCCGCCGGATGCCTCGCTGCTGGTCATCGGGCTTGCCCCGGCCGCGCACGGCGGCAACCGCACCGGCCGTATGTTCACCGGGGACCGCTCCGGGGACGTGCTGTACCGAGCCATGTACGACGTCGGACTCGCCTCGCAGCCCACTTCCGTCAGCGCCGACGACGGCCTGGAACTGCGCGGCGTCCGCGTCACGTCGCCGGTGCACTGCGCACCGCCCGAGAACAAGCCCACACCGGGGGAGCGGGACACCTGCCGGCCCTGGCTGGTGCAGGAGCTGAAGCTGCTGCGGCCCACCCTGCGTGCGGTGGTCGTGCTCGGCGCCTTCGGCTGGCAGGCCGCGCTGCCCGCGTTCGCCGAGGCGGGCTGGGCGGTGCCCCGGCCCCGGCCCGTCTTCGGCCACGGCACGCGCGTACCGCTCGACGGCCTCGACCTCTTCGGCTGCTTCCATGTGAGCCAGCGCAACACCTTCACCGGCAAACTCACTCCCGAGATGCTGCGCGACGTGCTGCGCACGGCGGCGAAGACGGCGGGCCTGCCCGCGAGATGAGCGGCCGTCGGACGATCCGGGCCGCCGCGACCGGGCGCACCGATGGAGCGTCGACTCCTCGAACAGGACGGTCTCGTCGTCACATCCCGGCGTCACCGAACAGATGCCGCACGGTGGAACGGTAGTTGGCCTGGACGTGGTTCAGCGCGTGGGCGCGGGCGCGGTCCGGGTCGCCGGAGGCGATGGCCTCGTACAACTCGCGGTGCTCGGTGAGGAGTTGGGGCCACTCCTCGTTCTGCCGGGTGAGCCAGCGCAGCCGGCCGTCGACCGGTTCCATGACGGAGATCAGCAGGCTGTTGCCGGCCAGGGCGAGGATGCTGTCGTGGAAGCGGGTGTTGACGTCGGTGATCGTCTCGCCGTCCCCGGCCCGGGTGGCGGCTGCCGCGGTCTCCAGCAGCTCGCGCAGCTCGGCCAGGGCCTCGGGGGTCGCCCGGGACGCGGCCAGCCCGGCCGCGTAGACCTCCAGCGCCTCCCGCAGCTCGAAGAGCTCCTTGACGTCGGTCGGCGTCAGTCGTCGTACGACCGTGCGGCGCGCGGACTCGAAGAGGACGAAGCCCTCCGCGACCAGCGCCCGGATCGCCTCCCTGACCGGTACCCGGGAGACCCCGAACCGCTCGGCCAGCTCGCGCTCCACCAGCCGGTCGCCCGGCAGCAGCCGACCGGCGATGATGTCCTGCCGGAGGGTCGCCAGGACGCGCTCGCGGACCGCGCCGAGGGGTTCGATCTTCGTCGGGGAACTCATGAGCCCATCTTCGCCGACCCCGGGAGTGTTTTACGGAGCGTTAACGGCAACGACATCGGTCGGAACGGTTGACGGGGGGACCATGACCGCAGTTTGGTATACCAAACGCATTCGCACTCCGGCCCGTAGTCCTCCTCCTCCGTCCCGTCGCCCTGGAGGCACTGTGTCCCTCGCCGATCGCGCCGAAGCCACCGGCGCCCCAGCGTTCGTCCCCGACCCCCGCCTCACCAACGAAGACCTGGCACCCGCCGAGAAGCGGAACTGGAAGGTCTTCGACCTCTTCGCCATGTGGATGTCCGACGTCCACAACCTCGGCAACTACACCTTCGCCGCCGGCCTGCTGGTCCTCGGCATGAACGTGTGGCAGGTCTTCACCTCGCTCCTCGTCGGCTTCGTGCTGATCTACATCGGCATGAACTGGATGGGCAGGATCGGCCAGCGCCACGGCGTGCCCTTCCCGGTCGTCAGCCGCATCAGCTTCGGCGTCTGGGGCGCCAACATCCCGGCCCTGATCCGGGCCGTGATCGCCATCATGTGGTACGGCATCCAGACCTACCTCGCCTCGGTCGCGGTGAACGTGATGCTGCTGGCCGCCTGGCCGGGGCTGAAGTCCTGGACCACCCACTCCTTCCTGGGGCTCGACGCCCTCGGCTGGGTCTCCTTCGTCTCGCTGTGGCTGATCCAGGCCGTGATCATCAGCCAGGGCATGGAATCGGTACGCAAGTTCCAGGACTTCTGCGGCCCCGCGATCTGGCTCGTGATGATCGCGCTCGCCGTCTGGGTCCTGTGGAAGGCCGACTGGAGCATCTCGCTCACCTCCACCCCGCACCCGGTCTCCGTCGGCGAGCAGTGGCGGCAGTGGTTCGGCGCGATCGGCCTGATCCTGGCCACGTACGGCACGCTGATGCTGAACTTCTGCGACTTCTCCCGCTTCGCGCCGGACTACCGGACGGTCCGCCGCGGCAACTTCTGGGGCCTGCCCATCAACTCCACGGCGTTCGTGGTGGTTTCGGTGATCGTGACGGCGGGCTCGCTGGAGGTGTTCGGTACGGCGATCACCGACCCGGCGGAACTCGTCGCGAAGATCGGCAACACCTGGGTCCTGGTCGTCGCGGCGTTCACCTTCGCCGTCGCCACCATGGGCGTCAACATCGTCGCCAACTTCGTCTCACCTGCGTACGACCTGGCGAACGTCTGGCCGCAGAAGATCACCTTCAGGGTCGGCGGCATGATCAGCACGGTCGCCGCGCTGCTCGTCACCCCCTGGAACCTCTTCTCCAACCCCACGGTCGTCAACTACTTCCTCGGCGGCCTCGGCGCCTTCCTGGGCCCGCTGTTCGGTGTGATCATGGTCGACTACCACCTGATCAAGCGCGGTCGGGTCAACGTGGACGAGCTCTTCGACGCCCGCCCGGGCTCCCGCTACTACTACCGCAAGGGCGTCAACCCCAAGGCCCTGGCGGCGTTCCTGCCCTCGGCGGCGGTCGCGGCGGTGCTGGCGCTGGTGAAGACCTTCAGCGACGTGGCCCCGTACTCCTGGTTCATCGGCACGGCGCTGGCGGCCGGCCTCTATCTGGTGATCTGCCGCTCCGAGCGCAGCGCTCCCGCTCCGGTGGAGGTCTGACGGACGTGCGGATCGTCGTCACCAACTGCAACACCACGCAGGAGATGACCGAGGAGATCGTACGAGGTGCCCGGGCCGCCGCAGGCCCGGGCACCACCGTGCTCGGCCTCACCCCCGCCTGGGGACCGGAGTCGGCGGAGGGCTGGCTCGACAGCTACCTTTCCGCCGCCGCCGTCATCGACCTGCTGCGGACGTACGACGGCCCGGCCTACGACGCCGTGGTCATGGCCGGCTTCGGAGAACACGGGCGGGAAGGCGTACGGGAGTTGGTGGACGTCCCGGTGGTCGACATCACGGAGGCCGCCGCCCATCTCGCCTGTCTGCTCGGGCGGCGGTACGGCGTCGTCACCACCCTGGAACGGTCGTGCGGCCAGATCGAGGACAGCCTGGAGCTGGCCGGGGTCGGCCGCAACTGCGCCGCGGTCGTCGGCACGGGGCTCGGAGTCCTGGATCTGGGCGACCCGGACCGCACGGAAGCGGCCTTCCTGTCGGCGGCCGAGCGGGCGCGGGAGGCCGGGGCCGAGGTACTGGTGCTCGGGTGCGCCGGGATGACGGGGCTGCAACGGGTGGTGGGGGAGAAGCTGGGGATGCCGGTGGTGGACGGAGTGGGAGCCGCGGTGAAGCTGGCGGAGGGGCTGGTGGGCCTGGGGCTCGGGACCAGCAGGGTCGGGGCGTACGCGCGGCCGGTGCCGAAGCGGAGGATCTGGGGAGCGGGCGCGGGAGCGGTGGTGGAGCCTGGAGCGGACGGCTGAGAAGGACCCGGGCGCCGGGGCCGACCTGTGGCGGAACCGGGGAAGTTGTGGGGGCGCCCGCCGAGTGGACCGCGGTCCTCACCCACAATGATCCGCATGAACCTTCCCGACGGACTCACCCCGGTGGCCGACGGCCTCCACCTGTGGGCCCCGCAGCACACCGGCACCTGGGGCTTCGCCAACTGTCTGCTGATCACCTCCGGCGAGCGGGCGGCCCTGGTCGACACGCCCTACGACCGACCGATGACCGAGGCCCTGATCAGCGCCGCCCGCCCGGTCCTGCCGACCGGAGCCGCGGGGGTCGGGACGATCGTCAACACCCACGTCAACGGCGACCACACCTTCGGCAACGCCTGCTTCCCCGGCGCCGAGATCATCGCCACCAAGGCCGGCGCCGAGCACCTGTGCCACGAGCCGTCCCCGCAGCAGATGCACTTCCTCACCACCCGGACGCCGGCCGACGAGCCGCTGGGCTGGTACGCCCGCGAACACTTCGGCCGCTACTCCTACGAGGGCGTCGAGGCCGTGCCTCCCACGGTCACCTTCTCCGGCCGCCACGACCTCCGCGTGGGCGGGATCGAGGCCGAGCTGATCGAGGTGGGCCCCGCACACTCGGCCGGTGACCTGATCGTCCACTTCCCCGCCCAGCGGGTCGTCTGCGCCGGTGACGTCCTGTTCGCCGACGACCACCCCGTCCACTGGAACGGTCCGCTGGCCCGTGTCACCGCGGCCTGCGAGACGATCCTCGCCCTGGAGCCGGAGGTCGTCGTCCCCGGGCACGGGCCGGTGATGGACTTCGAGGACGTCCGGGACCAGATCGCCTATCTACGGCAGCTCGAAGCGCTGATCCACAGCAGGCACGCGGCCGGTGTCCCGGCGGGTGAGGCGGCCGCGGACATCCTGGACACCGGGTTCTACGACCACCTCGGCCTGCGGGAACGGATCGTGATCCTCACGGCGGTGGAGTACCGACACCTGGAGGGCGACACGGAGGACCCGGATCTGGTGGGTCTCGCCGCGCAGGCGGCGGGCTGGGCGTTCACCCACCGCGAGGAGAGCACGACCGGCACCTCCGCGACGACGGACTGAGGCACGCACCGGGCGACGACCGGTTGCCACGGCCGCCCCGTCCACCGGATACACCGGCGATCCGGGCTACGGCCGCCACACGTACCGCACATCCGGCTCCCGCTCCTCGTTCCCGCTGCCGTCCGTGTACTCGACGGCGACGAAGCCGTGGCGCTCGTAGAACCGGTGGGCGGGCTTGTTGACCTGGAAGGTCCACAGGTCCAGCCCCTCCGGACCGCGCTCCTTGGCCAGCCGGACGAACCGGTCGCCGATCCCGCGGCCCCGCCAGTCGGGGTCGAGATAGAGCTGGGAGAGTTCATGGAGCCGGGAGAGCTCGTCGTCACGCAGCACCATCACCCCCACGATCCCGCCCCCGCCCCCGGCATCCGCCACCCAGGTCTCCCGAAACGGCACCACCACGTCCCGGAAGTACTGCCTTACGTCGTCACCGGAGCGCGGGCTGACGACGGTCGGCAGGGCGGCGGCGAAGGAGCGCAGCCAGACGTCGGCGGCGGCGAGAGCGTCCGGCGCACCCGCCCGCCGCAGCACGACTTCGACGGACCCGGCGGTCATCCGGACACCTCCTCCGGAACGACCGCGGTGGCCGTGATCTCCACCAACTGCCCGCCGTAGCCGAGACACGCCACGCCGATGAGTGTCGACGAGTGCGGTCCGGCACTGAGCCCGGACGCCTCGACGACGTCCCAGACGGCGGACAGGTCGGCGGTGTGACCGCTCACGACATACACATCGGTGGCCACGACATGCGCCAAGTCGCTGCCTACGGCGCGCAGTTGCTCCTCCAGATTCAGCAGCGCCCGCTCGGCCTGGCGCACGGGGTCCCCGGGACCCACCAGCTTCCCCTCGGCGTCGAGCGGCACGGAACCGGCGAGAAACGCGAGCTTGGTGCCGGCCTCGACGACGGAGGCGTGGGAGTAGCGGGGTGGTGGGAAGAGGGCGGGAGAGGTGACGCGTCGGATCACGGGGGGCGGCTCCTTGGTCTGGTGGCGGCATGCGACCGGCCGTCGGCGGGAGACCGGGGGCCGGACGTGGACAACTCACCGATGGTCCGCCCCGCCGCCCGCTTCCGCATCCACATTTCCCCCGGCTCCCCGTCGCCTGCGCCGCACAGCGGCCCGCACCACGGCGGACCGCACCGCACCGATCCGCCGGGCGGCGGCAGCCGTCGCGGCTCTGAACTCCTCACTTCGCTCGGCGGCTTCGACGCGCTCGATGCGATAGAGGCGGAGCGGTGGCCCTGAGCGGTGCGGCCCCAGGCCCAGCAGCAGATCGGGCTCGCCGAGCAACCGCCGGACCAGCCCCGCCGGCCAGCCACGGGCCCGCAGCCGGCCCGCGGAGACATGCGTCCGGCGCGCCTCCCCCTCCCGCTCTCCCTGTTCCTTGTCGAAAGACGCCATCATGACCCCCGTCGTTACACTGAGTGACGACTCCATTGATAGCGCGCACCACTGACAATCACCCGGGCCGGACGCCCGGCACACGCGTCACTGCATTGATTGCGTTCATAAAGAACGTGGTCCATCCATGCGTCGTCATGCCCCGGTAATACGACCGCCCTCTACGCTGCAAGCCCGCGACCTACCGTGGGGACACACCCGAAGCCCGGCCGCCGTCGCCCGAAGGCTCACCCCCGCCCTCGACGAGACGACAGGAGCCCACTCCTCGTGTCCCGCACCGCCGCCCGCACCGGCCACCGGAACCGCACCCACGTCCTGCCCCCCTGGCTCGCCCACGCCCTGCGCGCCCAACGCGGTCCCGTGCCCTGGAGCGCCGTCACCCGGGGGGCGCTGTCCGCGGGGCCCCTTCTCCTCACCGCCGTCCTGCTCGACCGCACCTCTCTCGGTGTCGTGGCCGCCATCGCCGCCATGCTCGCCGGGATCAACGACCGGCCGGGGAGCCGGCGGACGGCCGTGAAGCGGCTCGGGGTGCCCGCGCTCGCCGGGGCGGCCGGGTTGTCGGTGGGGACGTATGCCGGGGCCCGTCTCGACGCCGTGGTGCTCACCCTGGTGCTCACCGGTGTCGGTCTGGTCGCCGGAGGTATCAGCGCGATCGGGCCCGTCGCCTCCGGTGCCGGGACGCAGTTGCTCGTCGCGTCCGCGATCGGGGCCGGGATGCCGTTGGCGGAGGAGGGGTGGTTGCGGGCCCTCGCGTTTCTCGCCGGAGCGGGGTGGCTGCTCGGGCTGCGGCTCGTACTGCCCACCCCGGGCGCCCTCGCCGGTGACTTCCGGTTCGACGGGGAGCGGGACGCCGTAGCCGCCGTGTACGACGCCATCGGTGACCTGCTCGACGCGGTCGGGTCCGAGGACGCGACCTCCCGGCGTGCCGCCCTGACGGCCGCGCTCGATCACGCGCAGGACGCCCTCGCCGGGCCCCGACTGCGGCGCTACGCCTCCTCGTCCGCCGAGCGGCGGCTGCACGCGCAGTACGCCGCCGCGCTGCCGCTCGCCGAGGCGGCCACCGCGCTGGCGTGGATCGGGGAGGCCGTCGGCGGGCGGGCGTCGGAGGGGCCTCGGCGGCTCGCCACCGCCGTACGGGAGAACACGCCCACCGGGCCGTTGCCCGCGCCGCGTCGCTCGGGCCCCGCGCTACGGGCGCTCGACGACGCCCTGTTGCGGGCCGCCGAGGCCTTCGACCGGGGCAAGGGCGGTGATCTGCACACCCGTAGGACGACCGTACGGAGTCTGCTGCACCGGGCCTTCGGGGCCGGCGGGCGGGAGTACGGGCTGCGGGTCGCCCTGTGCTTCGGGGCCAGCGCGGGCGTGGCACAGGCCCTGCACCACGCCCGTTGGTACGGGCAGCACGAGCACTGGTACTGGCTGCCCGCCACCGCCGTCTTCCTCGTCAAACCCGACCTCGGGCCGCTTGTCTCACGGGTGTTGTGCCGGGCCGCCGGAACGGTCCTCGGCGCGCTGCTCTTCGCCGGGTTCGCGGCCTTTCTGCCCCGGCCCGAGGGGCTCATCGCGCTGGTGGCCGTGAGCGGTGCGCTGATACCCGTCGCCACGCGGCACTTCGCCGCGCAGACCGCCGTCGTGACCGTGCTCGTGCTGGCGCTGGTGATGGTCGGCGGAGAGGCACAGGCCTCCGCCGGGCGGATCGGCGAGACGCTGCTGGCCTGCGCCATCGTCATCGTCGTCGGACATCTCCCGATGCCGGGGCAGCGGGGCGGGGGAGTACGGGCCCGGGTGGTGGCGGCGGGCGCCGCCGCGCACGCCTACCTCGCACACGTCCTGCGCGAGTCCCGGAGCGGTGGTGGCGTCGGCTCCGCGGATTCCGGCCTCGCCCCCGGGCGGCGCTCGCTCGCCGCCCCGGACTCCCGTGCCGCCCGCTGGACCCTGCGCCGTGAGGCCTACCGGACACTTGCCGAGGCCCGTACCGCCATCGCCCTCGCCGCTGCCGAACTCCCGCCGCTCGCCCGCCACTCGGAGGGGGCGGACGACGTCGTCTCCACGCTGGAGCGGCTGGTCGACGCGACGACCGCGTGCGCGGTGCATCTCGATGACGCGGGTCGGATCCTGCCGCGGGATCGCGAGCAGCTCGCCGAGTTGCTGGGGGAACTGGAGGAGGAGCGGGCGCAGACTGGGCTGCGACTGCCCGAGCCTCGGGCGCCGTTCATGGAAGACTGGCCGGAACTTCCGCACGGGCAGTCGAGGCTTCGAGGCAGCGCGGGCTGAACCCTGGGACAACCGGCCCACAGGACGTCGGCCGGTCGGGCGAACTCCCGGCCACGACGGTCACCCTCGCCGGCCGGCACGCCGCAGGCTGCCTCTGGCGCCGCACCCGGTGTCCTGTGCCCCGTCCAAGGAGACGCCCATGCCCAGACTTCCCCATCTGGCCCACCTCGCCACGGCCGCCGTCGCCCTCGGCGCGCTCGCCGCGGCCCCCGCACCCGGCGACGGGCCCGCCCTGTCCCGGCCCCACATCGTCGCCCACTTCGACCTGGCCGCCGGGCAGACACCGGAGAACATCGCCCTGGAACCCGACGGTTCCGCCGACCTGACCTTCGCCCAAGCCCGCCAGGTCGCCAACGTCCCGCTCCACGGGCCGACCCGCATCCTCGCGACCCTGCCCGCCGAGGCGAACCCGAACACCCCCCTCGTGCACGCCGCCATCGTCCTCGGCATCGCCCGCGCCCACGACGGCACGCTCTACGTCGCCTACGCCACCGGCACGAGCAAGACCGGCATCTGGCGTGTCGCACCCGGTGACCGGCCCCGCCAGATCGCGAAGCTGCCCGCCGACGGGCTGCCCAACGGCCTCGCGCTCGACGAGCGCCACGGTGTGCTCTACACCGCCGACTCCGTGCGCGGCACCGTCTGGCGGATCCCGCAGGAGGGCGGGACGCCGGTCGCCTGGGCGAGCGGAACGGCTCTCGACCCGGTGCCCTCCGGCAGCGGGTTCGGCGTCAACGGCATCAAGGTGCACCACGGCGACGTCTGGGTCTCCAACACCGACCAGGGAACGCTGCTGCGCATCCCCGTACGCCAGGACGGCTCCGCCGGCCCGATCGAGACGCGGGCGACCGGGCTCGGCGGGATCGACGACTTCGGCTTCGTGGGACGCCACGGCGACACCGTCCTCGCCGCCCTGAACAGCAGCAGCGAGGTCGCCCTGGTGCGGCCGGACGGCAGCCACACCGTCGTGCTCACCGCGGCCGCCGGGCTCTCCAACCCGACCTCCGTCGCCGTACGCGACCGGACCGTCTACGTGCCCAGCGCCGCGTACTTCACCCTGAAGGACCCGAACCTCCTCCTCGCCCGCCTCCACCACCGCTTCAGCGACTGACCCCACCCCCAACGGTGCGGACTTGGGGGCGGGTCTGGCGGGGGGCCTGACGGTGAGTCGGGCGGCGGGGCTTGGTGGTGGGGTCGGGCGTGTGGCGGCGGTCCGGCTGGATTCTGGGCGCGGGCCTGGCGGTGAGTCCGTCGTGGCCTGGCCGCGCGCCTTGCGGTGAGGTCGGCCGTGGGCCTTGTGGTGGGGCCGGGGCAGGTCCCACCACAAGGTCTGCGGTGTCTTTACGGGCCGACCCGTACCCACACCGGGGCGTGGTCCGAGCCCGGCTTGCCGTGGCGGTCCTTCGGGTCCGGGCCGACCGAGGGCAGGTGCGGGGTGCCGGTGCCGGGCGCTCCCGTTCCGGCCGCGGTCAGCCGGTGGACCAGACGGTGGCTCACCAGGATGTGGTCGATGAGCTCGCGCCGACCCGAGTTGATGCGGGAGTACCGCTGCTCGGGCGGTATCAGCGGAGCCACGTCCCACAGCCGCTCGGCGTCGCCCCCGTCGGGGCGGTCGTAACCCGGTGTGCCGATCTCGGAGCCGGGAGGGCCGAGCAGGATCTGGGTGGTGGCGGCCTGCACCTCGTCGTTCATGTCACCGACCACGGCGACATCCCGCGCCCGGCCGTCCCCGGCCAGCAGCTCGTCGGCGAGGGCCCGCAGGCTCGCGGCCTCGGCGGCGCGGCGGTAGAGGGCATAGGCGCCGTAGCGGGCGCGTTCGCCCTCGTCCTCGGGGAAGAAACGATTTCCCGGTGGATACTCCAGCAGCTTGGACTTCAGATGGGCCACCGCCACCCGCAGCGGACCGGCGTCCGTCGTCGTCTCGACGGCCAGGAAACCCCGCCCCGCGGCCGAGATCTCCGTGCCCGTGTCGTTCACCTGCACGGGCCGCAGCTTCGGCGGGAACGTGTTGGTGTCGGCGAGCACCTGAAGGGGCGTACGGCTGATGACGCCGACCCTGATGTGCCGGCCGTCCTCGTGTTTCGAGAGCGCGATGTGCCAGTCGCCGCCGACCAGGTCCACCAGGTCCTGCAGGGCGTCCGGATTCCCGACCTCCTGCACGCCGAGCAGCGCCGGATCGAGCTCCGTGACGACGGCCGCGAGAGAGGCGAGCTTGGTCCGGTACGTCGCCTCGTCGGGGGGCCCGCCGGGGTCGCCGGGCCGGAACAGGTTCTCCAGATTCCACGTGCCGAGGATCATGACAGGCCCCTTTCCAGAGCCGTCGGACGAGCGTGGGTGAAGCCCAGCGTCCTCGTCCGGCCATTTCCGCGATACAGCGATGACAGGATGCGCGGTCCGGCTCACCCGAGCCGACGACCGCGGCATACGTTGGCGGGATGACCGAGGCCCCCGCCAATCTCATCATCACCGGATGAACCGTCCTCGTGCACGACGATCAAGAACGGATCGGGTTCGAGGAGGACGCGGCGGTCTCGTACGGCACGGCCTCGTCGAGTCCCTCACGACGGCGTCCGCGGTGGCGGGCGCGGCCACGGCGGAGCGCCTCGACACCCGCGGCCGGATCGCCGAAAACCCGCCCACCGACGCCTGGTTCAACGACGCGCCACGGCACCGGGGCGCGGCCGCCGCCCAACTCGCCCATGAGCACGGCCTGTCGGTCCGGGCGCCGCACCCACGCGCGCAGCCGGAACGCCAACTCGCCCAAGGATCTCCTAGGGTGGCCCTCATGGATCCCGCCGACGGCCTCCTCGAGCACCCCTACGACGTCTACCGGCGCCTGCGCGACAGCGCGCCGGTGCACCGCATCACCGGCCCCGACGGCACACCCGCCTGGCTCGTCACGCGGTACGACGACGTGCGGGCCGCGCTCGCCGACCCCCGGCTGTCGCTGGACAAGCGGCACGCCACCGCCGGCACCTACAAGGGCTTCCAGCTGCCGGCCGCGCTGGAGGCCAACCTGCTCAACATGGACCCGCCGGACCACACCCGCATCCGGCGCCTGGTCGGCCGCGCCTTCACCCCGCGCCGGATCCAGCAACTGCGCGCGCCGATCCGCCGTACCGCCGACGGCCTGCTCGACGCTCTCGGCCCCAGCGGCACCACCGACCTGGTCGCCTCCTATGCCGCGCCGCTGCCCATCACCGTCATCTGCGACCTGCTCGGCATTCCGGAGGAGCACCGGCTGGACTTCCGGATCTGGACCGACACCCTCATCGCACCGGATCCGGCGGCCGGGCCCGAGGCGGCCAGGGACGCGGTGGTGGCCATGTTCGGCTACTTCACCCGGCTGCTCGCGGACAAGCGCAGGAGCCCCGCCGACGACCTGCTCTCCGACATGATCGCCGTGCGTGAGGAGGGCGACCGGCTCAGCGAGGACGAGCTGATGTCGATGACCTTCCTCATCCTCTTCGCCGGCTACGAGAACTCGGTCCAGCTCATCGGCAACGCGGTGCTCGCCCTGCTCCAGCACCCGGACCAGCTCGCCGCCCTGCGCCGCGACCCCTCGCGCCTCCCGACCGCCGTGGAGGAGTTCGCCCGCTACGAGAGCCCCGCCCTGTTCGCCCTCCGGCGCTTCCCGGTCGAGGACGTCACCCTCAGCGGCGTGACCATCCCCGCCGGCGAGACCGTCTGGGTCTCCCTGGCCGCCGCCAACCGCGACCCCTCCCGCTTCGCCGACCCCGACCGCCTCGACCTCGGCCGCGACGCCTCCGGCCATCTCACCCTCGGCCACGGCATCCACTACTGCCTCGGCGCGCCCCTCGCCCGCGCCGAGACCGAGGTCGCCGTAACGGCCCTGCTGGAGCGGTTCCCGGCCCTCTCGCTCGCGGACGAGGACCTGCGGTGGCGCCACTCCCTGCGTGCCCGCGGCCTGCTCGCGCTCCCGGTGACGTACGGGCAGAAGGGCTGAGAGCTGTACGCCCAGTGCGCGGACTGACACATTCCGTAAAGGAAATGATCGTACGGTTACGAGAACCTCACACTCCGCAGTGAACGAGTGTCAACTACGTCTCAGTCCCGCAACTGAGCGAGGCTTTCCGGCTCCCGAGGGCGTTAACTCCTACAAGCACAACGCTTTCTGGAGGTGCGAGATGGTGAACGGGCGAACCGTGCTCGAACGCTTTCCCGCAGGTGGGCCGCGAGGGTCGTGGCCGGCGGAGGAGTTCGCGCACGCGCGACGGCAGGAAGGACTGCCCGCCGAGGTCGTCATGGACCTCGCGACGGACACGTTCCTCGTCATCGTACGCGGCGACACGGCCGCGGACGCGGTCGCTTGAGGTGACGTCAGCCCGCCTTCGGGGCGGGCACCGGCGCCGTGAACTGTTCCGCCTGGAGCGAGTACAGCTCCGCGTAGATACCACCGCTGGCCAGCAGCTCGTCCGGGGTACCGGTCTCCGCCAGCCGGCCCTGGTCGAGGACGTGGACGAGGTCCGCGTGGCGCACCGACGCCAGCCGGTGGGTGATGAGGATCACCGTCTGACCGGTCGAGGCCAGGGCGCGGATCTTCTCGAAGACCTCCAGCTCGGCCCGTGCGTCCAGCGCAGCCGTCGGCTCGTCCACCACCAGGATGCGGCCGCGCCGATAGGCCGCCCGCGCGATGCCGAGCCGCTGCCACTGGCCACCGGACAGCTCGTGTCCACCGCTGAACTGGCGGGCCAGCAGGGTGTCCAGGCCGCGCGGCAGATCCGCCACCACGTCCTCGGCGCCGGCCTCGGCCAGTGAGCCGACCATCCGCTCCTCGGTCAGCGGCGCGGAGGAGCGGCCGATCGCCACATTGACCCGGGCCGTGAACGGCCAGCGCTTGAAGTCCTGCGCCACCATCGCGACCCGCTCCGCGAGTTGGTACCGGTCGGCGGTGGCCGTGTCCACGTCGTCCCACAGGATGCGGCCGCTGTCCGGCGTGTACAGGCCCGCCAGCAGTTTGACCAGGGTCGTCTTCCCGGAGCCGTTCTCGCCCACCAGCGCCACGATCCGCCCGAGGGGGACGGTCAGGGAGACGTCGTCGAGGGCGGGGCGGGTCGACTCACCCGGATAGCTGAAGGAGACGTGCTCGAAGCGGATCTCCCTCGGCTCCTCGGGGAGCGCCTCGCCGCCGACCGGGATGGCCCGTTCGGCCGCCTCCACGTACAGCCGTTGCAGATCGCCCACGAACAGGGCGTCCTCGTGCAGCGAGTTCACCGCCACGACCAGGTTGTCCAGGCTCGACGAGCCCGTGCGGATCGCGATGACGGCCGTACCCGCCACCGACAGGGCCATCGCGCCGGTGAGCAGCAGTCCGGCGAGCGTCGCGTACGTCGCCGCGGTCGCGATCCCCGTCCACGCCGACGCGATCACCACGGTGCGCGCCGCCAGCCGGGCCAGCCGCGCCTGCTCGGTCTCGGCGGTCTCCGCCATCGCGTGGTAGTGCCGCAGCAGGAAGGGGCCGACGCCGTGCACCCGGATCTCGGGCGCCGCGTCCGGTTCGGTGAGCAGACTGCTGAGGAGGTGGCTGGCGCGTACGTGCTGCACCCAGGTGTGCCACGACTCGTAGTGCCGTCGCGCGTTCGTCAGCGCGCCCCACGCGGTCGGGAGGGTCATCGTCGCCAGCAGCGGGAGCAGCACCGGATGCAGCACGGTCAGCACGCTCGCCGCCGCGACCAGGGAGATCAGCGCGCTCACCACCCGGGTGGCGTACGAGATCATCCGCCGCGCCGATCCGGCGCCGTACTGGGCGGTGTCCAGCAGCTTGTGGAAGGCGTGGTCCTCGATCGCGGCCAGTTCCACGGCCGCCGCCCGCTCCAGATACAGCTCGGTGGCCACCCGCTCCACCTTGGGCTCCAGGCGTCCGGTCGCATACGTCGACGCGGCCCGCAGCAGAGCCCCGACCAGCGCTACGACGGCCAGCACGGCCAGCACCGGTACGGCGCCGCGCAGCCGGTCGCCGATCGCGCCGCCGCCGATCAGCCGGCCCAGCACGCTGTTCATGGCGAGCAGACTCACCGCCTGCGCCGCGCCCCGGCCCACCTCGGCCGCCAGCACGACCCGAGCCGCCCGCCGGTCCGCCTGCCAGGCCAGCCGGCAGCTCGCCCCCAGCAGGGCCGGCAGCCGCGTCACCATGGCCCGGAAGCTCAGCTCCAGAAACGCGTCGGTGTGCTGATTCCACCCCATGTCATAACGTAACGGCCCCCCGAACAGCAGCTCCTCCGACTCGGACACCCCGACCCGCTCACCCCGCCGTCCCCGCCTCTTCAGCCATCCCAGCCCCCGCCGGCCCGAGCTCCGTGTCTCCCGCGGGCCGGTGGAGGGGCCGGGGCCCGGGCCCGGGATCGGGATTTCTTCGGGTTCTTCCGAGTCGCGCGGTGCCCTGCGCGGGTCCGGGTTCCGCGGCTCTTCCAGGTGGTCCACGCCCCCCGCCGTTTTCCGCGGGGCCGGGCTTCCGGTCTCCTCCGGCTCACCCGCGTCCCGCGCTGCTTCCCGCCGGTCCGAGGCCGAGTCCGAGGCCGAGTTCCGTGTGTTCTCCCGGCCGCCGGAGGCCTGCGGCTTTCCCCGGGCGCGCCGGCCCCGCGATATCCCCACCCCTGACCCCCGGGTCCTCCTCGCCATGGAGAGCCACTATCGCGGGACCCGGCCGCGGCAGGCAGGGCGCAGGCGGGAAGTGGGGCGAGCGCGCGGGCGTACGCCTTGGAAGGGGCGGTCGCCGAGGGCGGAAAGCCGGAGCCTCGGCGCCGGATGCACGCCCGCGGGTGGCGCCGGATGCACGCCCTTGGGTGGAGCCGGGCGGCACCCGTCCGGTACCCCCGATGTTTACGCAACCATCATGGCCGTACGGCTATGCGATGACAGGTCGCGACCACGTCGGTGTCGTGCCCGTCACCCGGCACAGGGCCAGGTAGAGCGGGATCGGCGGGGTGTACGGAAGGGTGCCGTCCGGCTTGTGGATCAGGCCGGGGACCGCCGGGGCGTCCGGAACAATCGCCCCGGCGGCGTACTGGGCGGGGGCCGGCCACTCGAGGGCGTAGTCGGAGTCGGACGGGACGAGCCACCACCAGTGCGCCTCATCGGCGTAGACGCACCCCACACGTGGCAGCCTGGGCATGACCAGCGGGCCGAAGCGGGCGGGTACCGCCACCGCGTCGATCCCCAGCGGGGCCGTCATCCCGTCGGGCACGGCCAGCCTCCGGGGCCTGCCCGCGCCGTGCAGCCCGCGCTTGAGGCGGACCAACGTGTCCAGGTGCATGACCTGGCCGCCGGACGCGGCTCTCACCCCCGCCCCCCGTCCCGGGTCGGCTCGGCGGGCGAGACCCCCACGGCCCCCGCGCCTCGCGTCCCGTGCTGTCCGTCCGCCTCGTCGCCGTCCTCCGGGCCGTCGGCCGGTCCCGGCTTGGGACGGGCTCCCCACCCCAGGTCGTTTCGGGGCCCCCAGCCCAGCACATTGGGCGGCGTGTCCACCTTCGCGGGCGCCGCCGCCGACGGTGCCGGGAGCCCGACCGTGCAAGGTCCGCAGACGTGCCGGGGCTCGTCCGCCTGACGTGGCAGCTCCGCCCAGACCAGCAGTCCGGGGCCGTGTTCATGAGCGCCCCACGCGTGACAGAGCGCGTCGATGAGAAGCAACCCCCTCCCGTGCTCCTCCTCGGGCCGGGCCCGCGACGGGTGGGGCGCACCCGGCGCACATCCCTCGTCACGCACGGCTATCCGCACCAGGTCCGCGCCGTCGTGCAGCTCGCAGACGATGAGGCTGCTCGCGGTGTGCACGAGGGCGTTGGTGACCAGCTCGGTGACCACGAGAACCGCCGTGTCGCAGATGTCCTCGCACACCGACCAGCCGTTCAACCGGGCTCGCGTCAGGCGTCTGGCCTGCGCGGGAGAGCCCGGATGTGCGGCCAGCTCGAACCGGAACCGGCGCTCGGCAGCGGCCCCGACGGGGCCTGCTCCCGCGGCGGCACCGTGGCCGTGGTGGCGGCCTCCGGCGGCGTCTGTTCCTAAGGGCGCGGACGGAATCACGCTTGCCACTATCGCCCCGGCGTGAACACTTGGCAAGTGTCACTCTGAAAATTGCAGAGTGCGGTGTGACGAAGTGGATGGCCATGGCACACTGCTCGCAACAGCACGTCGAGCGGCGCCAGTTGAGATCAGCGCAGATCCGGTACGGAACCGTACAGATCTTCGAATAGGTCTTCGAATGGCGCCGTATGGCTGTCAGCATGCATTCGGGATTTTCCGTGTACGGACGGTCAGTGGGAGGTGGAGGGTGAGCGAGCCGCGGTCCGCGCCGACGGTCGGTCAGGTCGTCCTCGGTCGGCGCCTGCTGGACCTGCGGGAACGCGCGGGGCTCAAACGCGAGGAGGCCGCCAAGGTCCTGCGGGTCGCCCCCGCCACCGTCCGCCGTATGGAGATGGCCGAGGTCGCCCTCAAAATCCCTTATCTGCAACTGCTGTTGAAGTCCTACGGCGTCTCCGACGAGGAGGCCGAGACCTTCGTGCGGCTGGCCGAGGAGGCCAACCGGCCCGGCTGGTGGCAGCGGTTCCACGACATCCTGCCCGGCTGGTTCTCCATGTACGTCAGCCTGGAGGGCGCCGCCTCCCTCATCCGCTCCTACGATCCGCACTTCCTCCCCGGCCTGCTGCAGACCGAGGACTACGCGCGCGGAGTGCTGAACTCGGGCGCCATCGGCCAGACCCGGCCGGAGGACATCGAGCGCCATGTCGCCCTGCGCATACAACGCCAGGAACTGCTCACCCGTCCCGACGCGCCCCGGTTCTGGGCCGTGTTCGACGAGACCGCGCTGCGCCGCCCCGTCGGCGGCCCGGAGGTGATGCGTGCCCAGATCGACAGACTGCTCGAGGCGACGAAGCTGCCCAACGTGACGCTGCAGGTCGCGCCGTTCCTCAACGGCCCGCACCCCGGTACGTTCGGGCCCTTCGTGCTGTTCCGATTTGCCATGTCAGAACTGCCGGACATGGTCTACAGCGAGTACCTGACCGGCGCCGTCTACCTGGACGCGCGCGCCGAGGTGGCGACCCACCTCGAGGTCATGGACCGCATGGCGGCGCAGGCCGCTACGGCACAACGCACGAAGGAGATCCTCCTGGATCTCCGCAAGGAGCTGTGAATGGATCGCATCAAGGCGCGCAAACACGTCTACAACGGCATGCCCGCACGGGAGTTGGGCAGCGAGGGCTGGCACAAGCCCTGGAGCGGTGGCAACGGCGGCAACTGCCTGGAGGCCATGAAGCTCGCCGACGGCCGGATCGCCGTCCGGCAGTCCACCGACCCGGACGGTCCCGCGCTGATCTACACCACCGACGAGATGACGGCGTTCATCGAGGGCGCCAAGGCGGGGGAGGCCGACTTCCTGCTGTCCTGAGCCACTGAACCGACGTGGCGCTGTGTTGTTGGTGCTGAATTGATTGGGTGCGTTAATCATGGTTGAGATCGACACAGGCAAGCCGCATCAGGCCCGGACGGGCCGCAGACCCTAGCTTTTCGAGGGTCGGGTGCCGGGCGCGTGCGGTGGCAGCGCCCGGCACAGTGCTTCCAGGGCCGCCGTGTACGCGTGTTCCGAGGGTGTCGCACAGCCCACGACCAGCCCGTCCCCGGCGTCCATGTCCGCTTCCGGATGCCGGAACGCGGCCAGTCCGTCCAGGGCGACACCCTGCCGGGCCGCCGCCTTGACGGCGGAGCGTTCGGTGCCGGGCGGCAGCCGCAGCACCGCGTGCAGGCCCGCCGCGACACCGGTGACCTCGATGTGCGGCGCGTGCTCGGCGAGCGCGGCCACGAGGCGGTCACGGCGGCTCCGGTACCGCTGCCGCATACGCCGTACATGACGGTCGTACGCCCCGCCGGTGATGAACTCGGCCAGGCTCAGCTGGTCCAGGACGCTCGCCCATGCCTCGCGCTCGCCCTTGGCCGCGAGCACGCCGCCGACGAACCGCTCCGGGAGCACCAGCCAGCCGAGCCGCACGGCCGGTGACAGGCTCTTGCTGACCGAGCCCAGCAGGATCACCCGGTCGGGGTCGAGCCCCTGAAGGGCGCCGACGGGCCTGCGGTCGTAGCGGAACTCCCCGTCGTAGTCGTCCTCCAGCACCACACCGTCACGCGCGCGTGCCCAGTCGACGACGGCGGCCCGCCGCTCGGCGTGCAGCGGCCCACCGGTCGGGAACTGGTGCGCGGGCGTGAGCAGTACGGCCCGCTCCCGCCCCAACCGGTCCACCCGCGCCCCGTGCCGGTCCAGCGGCAACGGCAGGGTCCGTACGCCCGCGCCCGCGAGCAACTCCCGGTGGAACGGCAGCCCGTACGCCTCCACGGCCAGCGGCCCGCGCAGCACACCCCCGGCGAACAGGAGCCGCAGGCCGTGCGCGAACCCGGAGCAGACCACGATCCGGCCCGGCTCGGTCCGCACTCCACGCGCGCGTGCCAGATACTCCGTGAGCGCCTCGCGCAACTCGACGCGTCCGGCGGGATCGCCGGGCCCGAACACCTCGTTGGGCGCCTGCTGCAGAGCCCGCCGGTAGGAGGTCAGCCAGGCCGCGCGGGGGAAGGCGGAGGCGTCCGGGGTGCCCTGACGCAGATCGTGGCGGGGGGCGGGCGTCGGGCGGTCCGCCGGGTCGGCCTTCGGGGATGTTCCGCCGTTCACGGCGCCCCGGGCGGGGTGCCGCAGCGGCTCTGCCCGTTCGGCGACCCTCGTCCCCGACCCCTGCCGCGCGGTCAGCCACCCCTCCGCGACCAGCTCCGCGTACGCGTCGGCCACCGTGTTGCGGGCGACACCGAGGTCGGCGGCGAGCGAGCGGTACGGCGGCAGCCGGGTGCCCGGAGCGAGCCGCCCACCGCGCACGGCCTCCCGCAGCGCCGCGATGAGCGCGGCCCGCCGCCCGCCCGTCCCGGCCAGCTCCAGATGGAGGTCGGCCCCGATCCGCTCCGCGGAATTGACCCACGATCTCGCCATGGAAATGCACCCTACAAGGGGTCTTTCACCCTCGTAGCGTGGACCACATGAACGCGAACCCGCATGTGAACACGACGCTCCCGGCACCGCGCACCCGCCTCGACCTCGCCAAGGCCGCACCGAAGGTCTTCCGCGCCCTCATCGGCTTCGACGCCGCCGCCCGCGAGGGCCTCGACCCCTCCCTGGTCGAACTGATCCAGATCCGTGCCTCGCACCTCAACCACTGCGCGTACTGCCTTCACATGCACACGAACGACGCCCGCAAGGCCGGCGAGAGCGAGGACCGGCTGCACATGGTCGCCGTCTGGCGCGAGGCCCGCCACTTCTTCACCGAGCGGGAACAGGCGGCCCTCGCCCTGACGGAGGCGGTGACATCGGTCGCCGACGCGGGCGTCCCCGACGACGTCTACACCGAGGCTGCCACCCACTTCACCGAGGAGGAACTGGCCCATGTCCTCGCCCTGATCCTCACGATCAACACCTGGAACAGGGTGGCTCTCTCGACCGGCAAGGTGGCGGGCACGGACGAACGCCGCCGGTGACCGACGGCCGCCGCGCCCGCCCTACACGGTCATCGGCCGGTCGTACGGCCCGATCGGCGCCGGCAGCCTCGAACTCCCCGTGAGATGACGGTCGACGGCCGCCGCCACCGCCCGCCCCTCCGCGATCGCCCACACGATCAGCGACTGCCCGCGCGCCGCGTCCCCGGCGGCGAACACCCCGGGGACGTTCGTCGCGAACCCGGCGTCCCGTGCGACCGTGCCGCGTGCCTCCATCGCCAACCCCAGCTGGTCCACGAGCCCGTCCTCGCGGTCCGGCCCGGAGAACCCCAGCGCGAGCAGCACGAGATCGGCGGGCAGCGTCCGCCCGGTTCCCTGCACCACCCGCCGGGCGGCGTCCACCTCGACCAGGTGCAACGACCGGACATGCCCGCTCTCGTCGCCCTCGAAGCGCAGCGTCGACGCCGCGAACAGCCGCGCGTCCGCGTCCGCGGCCGGCGCCGTCCGAAGATCACGCGCCTCCTCGTGCGCGGCGGACAACCGGTAGATCTTCGGGTACGTCGGCCAGGGCTCCATGTCCTCGTCCCGCTCCGCCTCCGGCTGCGCGTAGATGTCCAACTGGGTGACGGACGCGGCCCGTTCACGCACGGCCGTGCCCAGGCAGTCCGCCCCCGTGTCACCACCGCCCACGATCACGACATGCTTCCCGGCCGCCGACATCGGCGAACTCTCCAGATCCCCCTCGCGCACCCGGTTGGCCAGCGGCAGATACTCCATCGCCTGATGTATCCCGGCCAACTCCCGCCCGGGTACGGGCAGTTCCCGCCACGCCGTCGCCCCGGTCGCGATCACCACCGCGTCGTACCGGGCCCGCAACTCGCCGGCCCCGACATCCCGCCCGACCGCCGTGGACGTACGGAACTTCGTCCCCTCGGCCCGCATCTGCTCGATCCGCCGCTCCAGATGGTGCTTCTCCATCTTGAACTCGGGGATCCCGTACCGCATCAGCCCCCCGAGCCGGTCGTCCTTCTCGTACACCGCGACGGTGTGCCCCGCCCGCGTCAACTGCTGTGCCGCCGCGAGCCCGGTCGGCCCCGACCCGATCACCGCGACCGTCCGCCCGGACAGCCGGTCCGGCGGGCGCGGCGGCGCGAAGCCCAGCTCCCAGGCCTGGTCGGCGATGGCGACCTCGACGTTCTTGATGGTCACCGCGGGCTGGTTGATGGCCAGCACACACCCCGACTCGCACGGCGCCGGGCACAACCGCCCGGTGAATTCAGGGAAGTTGTTCGTGGCGTGCAGCCGGTCCGCCGCCTGCCGCCAGTCGTCCCGGCTGACCAGGTCGTTCCACTCGGGGATCAGATTGCCGAGCGGACAGGCGTCGTGGCAGAACGGTATGCCGCAGTCCATACAGCGGTCGGCCTGCTTCTCGACGATGGGCAGCAGCGCCCCCGGGACATAGACCTCGTTCCAGTCCCGCACCCGCTCCTCGACCGGCCGGCGCGGCCAGTCCTGGCGAGGCGTGGTCATGAATCCCTTGGGATCGGCCATGGGCGTCTTCCTTGCGTACGCGTGGGACAGGCCGAGCGTCATCGGGCGGCACTCTTTCGGCCACGATACGACGTACCGGCCACCGGCGCAGAGGGGACGGACAGCGCTTTCGGCCCCGGGGGAGCGTCAGGTGATCGCCAGCACGTACGCCACCGCCGAACCGGCCGAGGCGACCATCCGGACGTGGTTCCAGAACGTCCACTCGCGCACATACGTCGGCCAGTACGCGGCCGCCTCCGCGGTGCCCGGGTCCAGCCTGAGCAGCGCGTCGTTGCGGGGCACGTTCCAGACCATGGTCACGCCGAAGCAGCCCACGAGGTACAGCACACTGCCCAGCAGCAGCTCCACCTTCCCGTCGCCGGGCCACAGCACGAACGTCACCACGCCGATCACCGCGCACAGCACCGCCGACCCCACGAACAGGATCATGAACGCCGGCATCACCGCCGTCACATTGATCGCGTTCATCGCCGCCACGCCCTGCGCGGGCGGCAGCGCGGCCAGCCCTCTCATCACGAACGTGGAGAACCCGTAGAACACCCCGGCCACCAGCCCGGTCCCGAGCACCCCCAACACGGTCAACCACAGGTACGGCCCATCGATCACGCCCACACCAACTCCCCGTACGCACTCCGAGCGCCCCTGATCCAGGCCGTCGCCAACCCGACTGCCCCGCCGCCCCTCACCCTCGGTCGGCGTCCGATCCCTCGTGCCGCCACTCCCGCAGCACCGCCTCCACCCCCGCCCTGATCCGCCGTCGGGCCTCATGCCGAGGCACCCCGCCCATCAGCAACCGGTCGTACGGCGTCTCCAGATGCCGTACGGACGCCGCCACCGCCGACACCACCGCCCCCTCCGACAACGCCCGCCCCGCCGCACTCCGCCCCACCCGTCCACTGCCCCGCACCGACGCATGCGCCGCGACCTGCCGCGCCCGCTCCTCGGGACAACCCGGAAACAGCCGTCGTATCTCCGCCGCGAACGCCTCCGAGAACCGCACATCCTCCGCGGCCCGCCGCTTGGCGTCCCGCGACCGCCGTCTCCTGCGCGCCTCCGCGTCCTCGAGGCACCGTGCCTCGGCCCGCACCAGCGCCGCCTCCTCGACCAGGACGCCCTGCCGCTCATAGCGTCCCTTGCGCCGGTTGAACCGCACCACGACCGCCGACAGCGCGCTCTCCTCCCGCGAGCGGCGCGTCAGCGCCGTGTCGCCGCGCGAAAGGAACACCAGATGCCCCAGGTCGGCACAGTCGAGACACCGCGGCGCCCCCTCCTCGGGCACGAGCAGCGCGAGCGGCCCCGAGTGACACTCCCCGCAGTACCGCCTCCGCAACGGCTGGATCACGAGAAGGCCGGTGCGGGCCGAGGGCGTTGCGAGCTGTGCCATACGTGATTCCTTCCCCCGCCCGGTCCACCGGACCACCCGAATTCACGCCCTTCGCACCGCACCCGTCTCCGCCGCGGACTCCTGCGTTCCGATCACCTCACCTCACAGCCGTTCACCTCCGTCACCTCTCCGCCCGCACCACCGACACCCGCCTGCGGTGCCGCGTCGGTGTCCGGATCTCGTCGACCACGGCCACCGCGAGATCCGCGTACGACACCACGGAGCCGCCCTCCGGCACCCGCTCGTCCCCCAACCGGTACCGCCCGGTGCGTGGCGCGCCCTCCTCCAGCCCACCGCCCGGGGTGAGCATCACCCAGTCGACGAAACCGCCCTCTCCCGCCTCCCGCAGCCGCCGCAGCCCCGCCGTGTGCGCCAGCGCGAACGGCCGTATCTCCGGCGGGAACACCGCCGGATCGTCCATCAACGGTCGCCCGTCCGCCCCGAGCAGGTTGGCGAACAGCCCCACCACGACGAGCCGCCGCACCCCCGCCTTCGCCAGCCCGTCCAGCAACGCGTCCGCCGCCTTGACGAAGAACTCCGGATCCAGCGAGTCGAACCCCTGCTCCGGCCCGCTGAACGGCGACACCGCGTGCACCGCGGCCCTATGCCCGACCGCGACCGCCCGCACCGACTCGGCGTCGGTCACATCGCCCCGTACGACCGTCGCCCCCTCCTTCCCGAGCGCCGGATACCGGTCCGGCTCCCGCACCACGGCCGTCACATCCAGCCCGCGCCCGAGCGCTTCGGCCGTCACCGCCCGCCCGGCCCGGCCGCCTGCTCCGAGGACCACGATCCCGCCCATGCCCAACCTCCCTGCCCGGCACCGCGTTTCGATGCCTGCTGGACGTTAGGAGCGCGGACCCCGGTTACTTCAACGGAACCGGCGCTAACCTCGACCGATGACCGACTCGACGGCCCGCACCGACTCGACGGCCCGCACCGACGCGACCGGCTCGACGAATTCGGCGGGCTCGATCGATTCCCCGGCTGTCACCGGGCGATCCGCCCCGCTGGACCCCGACATGTTCGATCCCGTCTGTCCCTCCTCCGTCATGCCCTTTCGGGTCGGCGACAAATGGACCGGTATGGTCATCCGCTGCCTCGAGGGCGGCCCCCGCCGCTTCACCGAACTCCGCGTCCCGCTCACGGCCGTCACCCCCAAGGTCCTCAGTGAGACCCTGCGCGCGATGGAACGCGACGGACTGCTGACCCGCACCTCCTACGACGAGAACCCACCCCGCGTCGAATACGCCCTCACCCCTCTCGGCCGCTCTCTGATCCCCCTCTTGGACGCCGCCCGCGTCTGGAGCGAGACCCATCTCCCGCACCTCCTCGCCGCCCGCCGAGCCCACGAGGAGTCTCTGGGCCGGTACGCGTCCTGACCGGCGGCTGACGCATCATGGGCCCTGTGCGACTCGAAGCGATCACCTGGGACCGGCTCGGCGACCTCCTGGCCGAGCGACTGCTCGACCTCCAGCCCGCCGACGGCAGTCCCTGGCCCCGTATCGCCTTCGACGGCGCCCCCGCGGCCCACCCCGGAGACCTCGCCGAACGGGTGGCCGAGTCCCTGCGCCTACACGGCCGCCCCTCGCTGGTCGTCGGCGCGGAGGGCTTCCTGCGCCCCGCCTCGGTCCGCCTGGAGTACGGCCACCAGGACGTGGAGGCGTATTACAACGGCTGGTTCGACACCAACGCCTTGTGGCGCGAGGTCTTCGGCCCCCTCGAACCCGGCGCCGACGGACGCGTCCTGCCCGACCTGTGGGACCCGGCCACGGACCGCGCCACCCGCAGCCCCTACGTCCAACTCCCGCCCGGCGGATTCCTGTTGCTGCACGGCCCCCTCCTGCTGCGCCACTGGTTCCCCTTCGACCTGACCGTCCACGTCCTCCTCTCGCCCGGCGCCCTCCGCCGCCGCACCCCCGAAGCCGACCACTGGACGCTCCCCGCCTACGAGCGCTACGAGGCCGAGACCGACCCGGCCGGCACCGCCGACGTCCTGGTACGCGCCGACGACCCCCGACACCCCGCGTGGAGCGGCTGACCGACCGAGGGGACGCCCGCCCACGGAGACGATCAACAATTGCCTTTTGCATGTATGTGCATGTAGTTAGTGTGGCTCCATGACGATCTCCTCGAACGCCTCCGCCGGACCCGTCCCCCTCACCGACTCGGTCCGCGCCCTCCTCGACAGCAGGAACTTCGCCAGTGTCGCCACCCTCGGTCCCGGTGGCGCCCCGCAGAACTCGGTGGTGTGGATCAAGCGCGAGGGCGACACCGTGCTCTTCTCCTCCACCGACGGGCGTCAGAAGGTGCGCAACCTCCGCCGCGACCCCCGCGTCAGCCTCACCGTCTTCGACCTCGCCGACCCCTACACCTCGGTCGAGATCCGCGGCACCGCCGAGATCCTCCCCGACGAGGCCAAGCGGCTCCCGTACGAGCTCTCCCACAAGTACCTCGGCATCGACCCGCCCGCCGAGAAGGACGACGAGGTCCGGGTGATCGTCCGGGTGGTGCCGCGGAAGATCGTCGGGTTCTCCGCCTGAGGCCTCCGGCCCGGACGGAAACTCCGCTGTTACCGCCCGGTTCCGGGTGCGGCCCAGGCGCCGGGCGGCCAGAATGTAGGGCGCCGGTTTCAGCGGCGCGTCCCGTGCCGTGCCGGCCGCCCGGCACCGGGAGGTACTCCATGACCACCGCCTCAGACATCATGCACCGGGGCGCCCAGTGGATCCCCGCCCACGAGACACTCGACCGCGCGGCCCAGTTGATGCGTGAGCTCAACGTCGGAGCCCTGCCCATCAGCGACGAGAACGAGCGGCTCTGCGGCATCCTCACCGACCGTGACATCGTCGTCGGTTGCGTGGCCATGGGCCACGACCCGGCCAGGGTGACCGCCGGCGAGATGGCTCAGGGCACCCCGCGCTGGATCGACGCGGGCGCCGACGTCGGCGATGTGCTCCGGGAGATGCAGGACCACCGGATCCGCAGGCTCCCCGTCATCGAGAACAAGCGGCTGGTCGGCATGATCAGCGAGGCCGACCTGGCCCGGCATCTGACGGAGGACCAGATCGCCGACTTCGCCCACAGCGTCTACGCCAGGACCGCGACGGGCTGACCGCCGTATCTCAGAGCCAGCCGTTGCGCCGGAAGCCACGGTGGAGCGCCAGGCATATCGCCGATATCACCACCAGGACCAGGGGGTATCCGAACTTCCAGTGCAGTTCCGGCATGTACTGGAAGTTCATGCCGTACAGCCCGCAGATCATCGTCGGCACGGCGATGATGGCGGCCCACGCCGTCATCTTGCGCATGTCCTCGTTCTGCGCGACCGTGACCTGCGCGAGGTAGGCCTGCAGGATCGAGTTGAGCAGTTCGTCGAACGACGCGATCTGCTCCTTCACCCGCATGAGATGGTCGAGGACATCCCTGAAGTAGGCCTGTATCTCCGGGGCGACCACCCGGATCGGCCGGGTCGCGAGATCCTCGACCGGGCGGGCGAGCGGCACCACGGCCCGCTTCAGTTCGAGCAGTTCACGCTTCATCTGGTAGATCCGCCCCGGGTCGGTCCGCGCGCCGTTCTCCGCGAACACATCCGACTCGACCTGGTCGATGTCCGCCTGGACGGCGTCCGTGACGTTCAGATAGTCGTCGACCACGTGGTCCGCGATCGCGTGGAGCACCGCCGCCGGCCCCTTGGCCAGTTGCCGGTGGTCGGACTCCAGCTCCTCGCGCAGCGGGCCCAGCGAGCCGTGCATCCCGTGCCGGACCGTGATCACGAAGTCCTCGCCGACGAACACCATGATCTCGCCGGTGTTCACCACCTCGCTGGTCGCCGTCAGCTGCTCGTGCTCGACGTAGCAGACCGTCTTGAACACCGCGAACAGCGTGTCGTCGTACCGCTCCAGCTTCGGACGCTGGTGGGCCTCGACCGCGTCCTCCACCGCCAGCGGATGCAGGTCGAACAGCTCGGCGATACCCGCGAACTCCTGGTCCGTGGGCTCGTGCAGACCGAGCCACACGAAGCCGTCCCGGTTCTTGCGCACCCGCTCCACCGCGTCGACCAGATCACCGCTGCCGGGCACCCGCACACCGTCCCGGTACGTCACGCAGTTCACCACGGAGGAGCCCAGCGGGGACCGGGCCGGGTGGCTCAGGTCGACGCGTGGGCGCCGTCGGGCCAGCCGTGCCACCTTGCGCAGGCCACCGACCCTGCCGAGGCTCGTGACCTTCCGCAGATTCCCTGCCATGGACATATGGATCTCCTCGCGTGGATCTCCCCGGATCAGACGCGTGACCCGGCCTCGGGTACCGGGTTCCTGCGTCGTGGCGCGTCAGTCTGCCAGGTCTTCGTAAGCGCCGGGTGAGGCTGTGGAAACGGGGGATTCCGCTTTGTTCCCGCCTGTGGACAGCGCGATCGCCTGCGGCAGGCCCGGTCATACCGTCATAAAACTCACAGGACTTGCCCAGGACTCACAGGACTTGTAGGAGAAGTCACAGGCGCCGCGTCGCCCACTCCCGGCAAGCCGGGCAACTGGGATGATCGCGGCATGACGCGATCCGACGGGTATCTCCTCGACAACCGGCAGCGCGAGGCGGGCGAGCGTTTCGACGCCTTCGCCACTCTCTTCGACCCCACGACCTTCCGGCATCTCGCAGGGTTCGGCATCGGCCCCGGCTGGCGCTGCTGGGAGGTCGGCGCCGGGGGCACCTCCGTGGTGTCCTGGCTGGCCAAGAAGGTCGGCCCCACCGGAAAGGTCGTCGCCACCGACATCGACACCTCGCTGCTGGCCTCCGCCGCACGTCCGCCGGTGGACGTCCGAGTCCACGACGTGGGCGCCGACGAGCCGCCGGGGGAGGGCTTCGACCTGGTGCACGCCCGGCTCGTGCTCGTCCATGTCCCGGACCGGGAACGGGCGTTGCGGTCGATGATCAAGTCGCTGCGCCCGGGAGGCCGCCTCCTCGTCGAGGACGCCGACCCCGCCCTCCAGCCCCTGACCTGTCCTGACGAACACGGCCCCGAACAACGCCTCGCCAACCGCCTGCGGCACGGCTTCCGCCAACTCCTGGCCGACCGCGGCGCGGACCTCTCCTACGGGCGCCGCCTTCCTCGACTCCTCCGCGAGGCCGGCCTGCGCCGGGTGGAGGCCGACGCGTACTTCCCCCTCACCTCCCCGGCCTGCGCCGCCCTCGAGTCCGCCACGGTCCGCCAGATCGGCCGCCAGCTCGTCGAGGCCGGCCTGGCCACGGCCGAGGACATCGAGACCCACCTCGCGAACGTGGCATCCGGGACGATGGACCTGGCAACCGCCCCGATGATCTCGGCTTGGGGGAGGAAGGCGTAGGGCCTTGGGGGCGGAGGGCGGAAGGCGGAAGGCTGTGACGGGGGCGGGGGAGCGCGCGACCGCTGCGCGGCGTGTCGGGGCCGGCCGCCGCGCGGGTCGGGATCCCGACCAGCCCTCTCGGCTCGCCGCCCCCGCGTCGGTCACCTTGAGCTGCCCCGGGGGCCGTCTCAGTTGCCTTGAGTCGCCGCGAAGGCCGTCAACCCCACGTCCGGTGGCGATCCCCCCGGGGGGAGTTCTGAAGGACCCGACTGGGCTGTGCCGAACCTCGCCGCTCGCCACTCGCCACCGCGTCCGCTCAGCCCGGCCTCCGTGGTCGCCCGCCCACCTGCTCGACGGCCTCCGCGCCCGCCCGGCACCCCTCCCGCGCCGCTTCCTCCGGCTCCGCCCCGGCGAGCAGGGCGGCGAGGACGGCACCCGTGAAGGCGTCGCCGGCCCCCGTGGTGTCCGTGGGGTTCGCCGGTACGGCGGGGATGTGGGCGGACACCGCCCCGGAACGGGCCACCGACGCCCCGTCCCTGCCCTGTTTGGCGATCACCAGTGGGACATGCCGGCTCAGCTTCGCCGCGGCGTCCGCCGCGTCGTGCAAACCGGTGAGCAGACACGCCTCGTCCCGGCTCGGCAGCAGCAGATCCACCCCTTCGACGAGCTCCAGGAAGCGGTCGACGCCCAGCCGTGCGAGGAACCCGGCCGACGCGGGGTCCAGACTCACCGGCACGTCACGCGCGCGTGACGCCTTCAGAGCCACTGCCACCAGCGCCCGGCTCGACTCCGAGAACAGCAGGTACCCGGAGAGATGCAGCCGGGCCACGCCGTCCAGCAGCGCGTCCGACCAGTCATCGGGTTCCAGCCGCACCGCCGCACCGCTGTCGGTCAGAAACGTCCGCTCGGCCGCGTCGTCCGCGTCGACGAGACAGATCACCGTCCCGGTGGTCGCCTCCGGATCGACCACCAGCCGCGGCCGTACTCCGCACGCGGCCAGTTCCCGCTCGTGCCAGTCCGCCGAGTCGGCCCCGACCCGCCCGAGCAGCCGCACCTCCGGACAGCCCCGATGAGCAGCCCAGCAGGCCACATTGGCGCCTGCCCCACCAGGCACCGTCCGGATCGCGGCGGCCGTGTCCGTCCCCGAGGCCAGTGGCCCACGATGCCGGGCGACGACATCCGTGATCACGTCCCCGACGACCAACAAGGCCCCGGTCCGTGAGCCCTGGGGGCCCGTCACCCCGCGGGACCCCGGCCGGCCCGACGTGCCGCCGGACCCCGCCCCGCCCGACCCTGTCGTCACGCCCCGGCCCAGGCCGCCGCGATCCGTGCGGCCAGCCGTACATTGCCGCGCACCGCCGCCAGGTTGGCGGTCAGTGAGGCCCCGTCGGTGTGCCGTACCAGGTAGTCGAGCAGGAACGGTGTGACGGCCTGCCCGCTGACTCCCTCCGCCTCACACGCGTGCAGCGCGTCGGCGAGTACGCGCGCGTGCAGCTCGGGATCCAGCTGCTCCTGCTCGGGCACCGGGTTGGCGACGATCAGCGACGACTCGGGCCCGTCGAGCGCGTCCTGCGCGCGCATGACGCCCGCCACCTGCTCCGGGCTCTCCAGCGTCCACTCCACCGGATGCCCCGAGTCGGACAGATAGAAGCCGGGGAAGCGGTCCGTGCCGTATCCGGCCACCGCGACACCCAAGGTCTCCAGCCGCTGCAGGGTGGCCGGCACGTCCAGGATCGACTTCACTCCCGCGCACACCACGGTGATCCGGGTCCGGGCGAGGAGCCCCAGGTCGGCCGACTCGTCCTGCGTCACCGTCCACTCCCGGTGCACCCCGCCGAGCCCGCCCGTCGCGAACACCCGCACGCCGGCCAGCGCCGCCAGCGCCGCCGTGGCCGACACCGTGGTCGCCCCGCTCGCGCCCGACGCCACCGCGAGCGGCAGGTCCCGGTGCCCCAGCTTGCGGATCCCGTCCTCGTTGGCGACCCGCTCCAACTGCTCCTTGTCCAGGCCGACATGGGGCCGCCCGTCCAGCACCGCGATCGTCGCCGGAACGGCGCCCTCCCGCCGTACGACGTCCTCCAGCTCCAGCGCCACCTGCAGATTCCGCGGGCGCGGAAGCCCGTGCGCGATGATCGTGGACTCCAGGGCCACCACGGGTCGACGCGCGTCGACCGCCTCGCGTACTTCTTCGGAAACCACCAGCACCACGGCCCTGCCTCCTGTCGTTCGTTCTCGCCTCATCCTTGGCGAACGGCGTGCCTGATCAAACCCTTGCGGTGTGTGGGGGATGACACCAACCTGGGGTGCATGACGGACAACACGGCACGTCTCGACCACGTCGTCCTCTGGGTGAGCGACCCGGTGGCGTCGGCCGACTTCTACGAGAAGACCGTCGGCATGCAACCCCTGCGGCTCACCGACTTCGCCGCGGGCAGGGTGTCCTTTCCCTCCGTACGGCTCAACGACGAGACCATCCTCGACCTCATGCCCCTCACCACCGCGGAGCGCATGAGGATGCTCCCCGGCGCCGCCGACAGCTCGGGTCATCCGGTCAACCACGTCTGCCTGGCCCTGCCCGCTCAGGACTTCGAGGAACTGCGCGGCAGGCTCGAGGAGAGCTCGGTACCCGTCTCGGCCATCGGGTACGACTCCTTCGGCGCCCGCGGCACCGCCAAGCGCAACTTCTACTTCCGCGACCCGGACGGAAACGTCTTCGAGGCCCGGCACTACGACTGAGGCCGCGGGGGCCACACGCGCGTGGCCCCCGTCCGACCACCGTTCGCGCAGCGGTCACGGAACGACGTCAGAAGAGCGGCTCGGGCAGCACGCCCTCCAGGGCGAGCAGCTTCCGCTTCGTCTCCAGCCCGCCACCGAATCCGCCGATTCCCCCGTGGCTCTCGACGACCCGGTGGCAGGGCACGACGACCGGCAGCGGATTGGAGCCCATCGCCGTCCCCACGGCCTGGGCCGCGCCCGGCTGCCCCACCCGCCCGGCCAGGTCGCCGTAGCCCACCACCGCGCCGTACGGCACGCCGGACGCCAGCTCGCGCAGCACCTGCCGGTTGAAACCGGAGATCAGCGACCAGTCCAGGGGCAGCTCGAAGTCGCGGCGCTCCCCCGCGAAGTAGGCCTCGAACTGTCGTATCGCCTCGGCCAGCAACGGCGAGTCGGGTGCCTCGACGGGCTCGCCACCCAGCCGGGACGCCAGTCGCTCCAGCGCCCTGTCGCGCACCGCGTCCGTGGCGTGGAACACGACGTTGACCAGGCCCTCGCGGGTCGCGGCCAGCAGCAGCGGACCGATGCCCGTGTCCGTCACCGCCCACACGACCTGCTGCTCGTACTGCCCATGGCTGTCCATGCGCCCACCGTACGACCCGCCACTGACAACGCCCGGAGGAGCGGGCAGGAGCTTGCGTCTCGGGCATCCGGCTCAGGGCGACTGCAGGGCCGCCCCGATCACGTCGGGCCTGTTGGTGATGACGCCGTCGACGCCGTACCGCGCGGCCCGGCGGGCCGTGGGGGCGTCGTCGACGGTCCAGGTGAAGACGGACAGGGGCTTGCCGTGCGGTCCCCTGAAGGCGTGCACGGCAGAGACGTAACCCGTCGAGATCGAAGGGAAGGAGGGGTTGATTCCGTCTGTGAAGGTCGCGAGCTCCGGGAGATGCGCCATCGTCGGCGTCCCGAGGAGGGCCGTCCTGATCGCCGGCTTCAGCTCGTGGACGATCTTCAGACTGTCCGCGCTGAAGCTCTGCACGATCAGCCGGCCGTACAGATGTCGCTGGTCGAGCCAGCCCTCGTTGGTGAGGAGCTTCAGGATCTGCTGCTCGATGCCCGGGTACAGCTCCGGGTTCTTGATCTCCAGGAGCAGGCTCTGACGGTTGTGCTCGACCTCGCGCATGTACTGATCGAGCGTCGGCACGCGCGTGCCCGTGTACCGCGGCCCGTACCAGCTCCCCGCGTCGAGGCGAGCGATCTCGGCCGCCGTGAAGTCTTTCACCTTCCAGGGGGAACGGTGTGGGTAGAGCTGCTTGACGTCGGTCGTGCGCGGCAGGCTGTCGTCGTGGATGACGACGAGTTCGCCGTCCTTGGTGCGCTGGACGTCGTTCTCCACCCAGCGGACGCCCAGCCGGGCCGCCTCGTCGATGGAGGCCAGCGTGTTCTCGGGTGCGTAGGCGGAGGCGCCCCGGTGACCGAACACCAGCGGCGCGCCGACATCGCCCGCCCGGGCGTCGGACCCGGGCAGCAGGAAGGCGGCGACCCCCAGCAGCGCGGTGGTGAGGGCGACAACTGCGCGCGCGTACATACGCACTCCTCGCGTCGGATGATCACGTACAGCTCAACTGTGACAGCAGAGAGTAAACGGCGACGCGGTGCAGAATGGCCACACATTGAATGGAGTTGCCCGAGTCCGCTCACCGGTGCCGCACAACTGGGGCAACGACGTGTTTCTTTGCCGGAAAATCGTTCGACCATTCCGGTGGGGGTCATACTCTCTGCCTCAACCCTGACCGCTCGGGCGGTCCTGGGAGGGGGCGTATTTCAGGGATTTCCGGGACGCAAGAGGGCGGGAAGGGCAGCCGCGCATGCAAGGCACGGTCGACGGATTCAGCTACGGACTCGTCACACCCCTGGTGGCCTACCTGATGGCTTGCCTGGGCGGTGCGCTCGGACTGCGCTGCACCACGAGAGCCCTGCTCGTCGCCCAGCCCTCGCGGCCCGCCTGGCTCGCCCTGGGCGCGGCGGCGATCGGCTCCGGCATATGGACCATGCACTTCGTCGCCATGATGGGGTTCACCGTCAGACAGGCGCCCATCCACTACGACAAGCCGACGACGTTCGCGAGCCTCGGCCTCGCCGTGGTGATGGTCGGCGTCGGCATCTTCATCGTCGGCTACAAGGGCGCGAGGGGTACGGCCCTGTTCACCGGGGGCACCATCACCGGCCTGGGCATCGCCTCCATGCACTATCTCGGCATGGCAGGAATGCGCCTGAACGGAAAGCTGGAGTACAACACGCTCACGGTCGGCGCCTCCGTCGTCATCGCGATGGTCGCCGCCACCGCCGCCCTGTGGGCCGCCGGACAGGTCCGCGGCTTCCTGTGGAGCGTCGGCGCGAGCCTCGTCATGGGTCTCGCGGTCAGCGGTATGCACTACACCGGCATGGCGGCCCTCACCGTGCATCTGCACGGCACCTCCGCCCCGACCTCGGGCGCGTCGCCGGCCGAGCTGCTGTGGCCCATGCTGGTCGGTCCGCTCGCCTTCCTCCTCATCGCCGCCGTGGTCGTGATGTTCGACCCCCTGATGGTCATGGGCAACCCCGACTGGACCCCCGTCCAGCAGAAGCCCGGCGTCCCGGCCCATCCCGACGTCCACCACCCGGCCCAGCGTCCCCTCCGCCCGGTCCACCAGGTCGCCCGGCGCGGCTCCCGCACCCCGCAGAACCGCTGATCGGACCGCATTGTCAGTGGCGGGTCGTACGGTGGAGTTCATGCGGCCCGTTTCCAACATCGAACGCACGGTGGCGCCCTTCGAGGTCGTCAGCCCCTACCAGCCCAGCGGCGACCAGCCGGCGGCCATCGCCGAGCTGGCCAGACGCATCGAGGCAGGCGAGAAGGACGTCGTCCTGCTCGGCGCGACCGGCACCGGCAAGTCCGCCACCACCGCCTGGATGATCGAGAAGCTCCAGCGCCCCACCCTCGTGATGGCGCCGAACAAGACGCTGGCCGCCCAGCTGGCGAACGAGTTCCGCGAGCTGCTGCCGAACAACGCGGTCGAATACTTCGTCTCGTACTACGACTACTACCAGCCCGAGGCCTACGTCCCGCAGTCGGACACCTACATCGAGAAGGACTCCTCGATCAACGAGGAGGTGGAGCGCCTGCGCCACTCCGCCACCAACTCGCTGCTCACCCGCCGCGACGTCGTCGTGGTCGCCTCGGTCTCCTGCATCTACGGCCTCGGTACTCCCCAGGAGTACGTGGACCGCATGGTCCCCCTGAGGGTCGGCGACGAGATCGACCGCGACCAGCTGCTGCGCCGCTTCGTCGACATCCAGTACACGCGCAACGACCTGGCCTTCACCAGGGGCACCTTCCGGGTCCGCGGCGACACCATCGAGATCTTCCCGGTCTACGAGGAGCTGGCCGTCCGCATCGAGATGTTCGGCGACGAAATCGAGGCCCTCTCCACCCTGCACCCGCTCACCGGCGAGATCATCAGCGACGACCAGCACCTGTACGTCTTCCCTGCCTCCCACTACGTCGCGGGCCCCGAGCGCATGGAGCGGGCCGTCAACGACATCGAGAAGGAGCTCGGCGAGCGCCTGGCCGAGCTGGAGAAGCAGGGCAAGCTCCTGGAGGCCCAGCGCCTTCGGATGCGTACGACGTACGACCTGGAGATGCTCCGCCAGATCGGCTCCTGCTCGGGTGTGGAGAACTACTCGATGCACTTCGACGGCCGTCTGCCCGGCTCCCCGCCGAACACCCTCCTGGACTACTTCCCGGACGACTTCCTGCTGGTCATCGACGAGTCGCACAACACGGTCCCGCAGATCGGCGCCATGTACGAGGGCGACGCCTCCCGCAAGCGGACTCTCGTCGACCATGGCTTCCGCCTCCCGTCCGCCCTCGACAACCGTCCGCTGAAGTGGGAGGAGTTCCAGGAGCGCATCGGGCAGACGGTGTACCTGTCGGCGACCCCAGGCAAGTACGAGCTCTCGCGCGCGAACGGCACGGTCGAGCAGATCATCCGTCCCACCGGCCTGGTCGACCCGGAGGTCGTGGTCAAGCCCACCGTGGGCCAGATCGACGACCTGGTGCACGAGATCCGGCAGCGCACCGAGAAGGACGAGCGTGTCCTGGTCACCACACTCACCAAGAAGATGGCCGAGGACCTCACGGACTACTTCCTGGAACTCGGTATCCAGGTCCGCTATCTGCACAGCGACGTCGACACCCTGCGCCGCGTCGAGCTGCTGCGCGAGCTGCGCTCCGGCGAGTTCGACGTCCTGGTCGGCATCAACCTGCTGCGTGAGGGCCTCGACCTGCCCGAGGTGTCCCTGGTGGCGATCCTCGACGCCGACAAGGAGGGCTTCCTGCGCTCCGGCACCTCCCTGATCCAGACCATCGGCCGCGCGGCGCGCAATGTCTCCGGCCAGGTCCATATGTACGCCGACAAGATCACCCCGGCGATGGAGAAGGCCATCGAGGAGACCAACCGCCGCCGGGAGAAGCAGGTCGCGTACAACACGGAGCGCGGCATCGACCCACAGCCGCTCCGCAAGAAGATCAACGACATCGTGGCCCAGATCGCCCGCGAGGACGTGGACACGGAACAGCTCCTCGGCTCCGGCTACCGCAAGTCGAAGGACGGCAAGGGCGCCAAGGCCCCCGTGCCCGCCCTCGGCGGTAAGACTGCCGGCGGAAAGGCGGCCAAGGGCAAGGGCAAGGAGACGGTCCCCACCGACCGCCCCGCGGCCGAACTCGCCGACCAGATCGAGGAGATGACGGCGCGGATGCGTGCCGCCGCCGCCGACCTCCAGTTCGAGATCGCGGCGCGACTGCGGGACGAGGTCTCCGAGATGAAGAAGGAACTGCGTCAGATGAGAGAGGCCGGATTGGCCTGAGGCCCGCCGAACCACCGCCGTACCTCGGTATACGCGGCACTGTGTTGCAAGACCGACACAAAGCTCGAGCCGGGGTACGGCACTGTCGGTGCCCCTGCGTAGGGTTCTGGACAACCGCGGAGTCCGCGGCAACAGGGGACAGTTCGAGAGGGGAATCGGCGCGTGACCGTCAACATGACCAAGGGTCAGGCCATCAGTCTGCAGAAGAACGACGGCGGCAGCCTGACCGCGGTGCGCATGGGTCTCGGCTGGCAGGCGGCTCCCCGGCGCGGCCTGTTCGGCTCACGCACCCGGGAGATCGACCTGGACGCCTCCGCCGTCCTGTTCGCGGACAAGCAGCCCGTCGACGTCGTCTTCTTCCGCCACCTGGTGAGCGACGACGGCTCCGTCCGCCACACCGGTGACAACCTCGTCGGCGGCGTCGGCCAGGGCGGTGACGACGAGGCGATCCTCGTCGACCTCGCACGCGTCCCGGTCCACATCGACCAGATCGTCTTCACCGTGAACTCGTTCACGGGCCAGACCTTCCAGGAAGTCCAGAACGCGTTCTGCCGCCTGGTCGACGAGACCAACGGCCAGGAACTCGCCCGCTACACGCTGGCGGGCGGCGGACAGTACACGGCCCAGATCATGGCGAAGGTCCACCGCTCGGGCCCGGGCTGGACGATGACGGCCATCGGCAGCCCCGCCAACGGCCGTACCTTCCAGGACCTGATGCCGGCGATCCTGCCGGTCCTGTAGGACCACCTGACGAGCAGCACACGACAGACCGGCGACACAGGGGGACGAGCGCGATGACGGCCGAGCTGGTGCGGGGGCAGAACCACCCGCTCTCCCAGGTCCGTCTCGAGATCCGGGTCGCGGCCGGCACACCGGTCGTGGCCTCGGCCTCGCTCAGCGACGAGCACGGCAAGGCCCGGGGTGCCGAATGGGTGGCGCACCCCGGCACGCCCACCCTGCCCGGCCTGGAGGTCTCCCGGCAGGCGGCCGCCGACCACCGGCTCGCGGTGGATCTGGGCGCCATGCCGGAGGCCGTGCACCGGGTGAACGTGCTGCTCGCCCTGCCCACCGGCGCCGGTGGCCCGGCTCGCTTCGGCGCCGTGGCCGCGCCGCTCGTGGCGGTCACCGGCCTTGACGGCACCGAGGTCGCCACGTACACGATCACCGGTCTGGACGCCGAGTCCGCCGTCGTCGCCCTGGAGCTCTATCGCCGGCAGGGCGCCTGGAAGGTGCGCGCCGTCGGCCAGGGTTACGCGGGTGGCCTCGCCGAGCTCTTCACCGACCAGGGCCTGTCCGAGGCCCACCGGCTCGCCGGCCAGATCGACGAAGCGGTCGCCCGGAGCCTCGCCCGCGCCGTCCCCGCGCCCCCGCAGCGCACCGCCGACGGCGACCGTGCCCGCCAGACGGCGGCACCGACGACGGGGCCCGCTCCCCAGGGCGCCCCCGGCCCCGTATCACCGGAACAGATGTCCCCGTACGCTCCCCAGGCCTCCGACACGCCCGGGCAACCCACCTCTCCGTACGGTGCTCCGGGCGCACCCGGGCTCGGAACCCCGCAGGTCCCTTCCGTCGCCGACCCGTCCGCGGCCACCCCGTCCACCCACACCCCGGTCGACTACAGCCACCCCGGCCGACAGGCCGCAGCCCCGCCTCCGCCGCCGCCGACCGCGCCTGTGGCCCCGCCCGGGCAGCCCGCACAGCCCGTCGCGGGCGACGCGACCGGCTGGTCCATGGACGAACGTCTCTACAACCAGATCTGGGGCATGTTCGAGGACCTGGCCCGCACCACGGCCGCATACCGCAGCGCCGTCGACTTCGCGGAGTCGCGGATGGAGAAGGAGATCGACCAGGCCCTGGCCGACCCGCGCAGCAGGCTGGGCGGGCAGGGCGACGCGGCACGCGAGGCCGCCCAGGCCAAACACGCCCAACTCGTCGACCAGGCCCGGGCGGCCCTGGACCGGGATCTCGCCCAGCTCTCCGCCGAGGCCGAGGTCGTCGAGCCCGCACTGCCGCCCGCTTACGCGCGCTGGGACAACCCCGTGTGGCACGGCTACCGGGTGCCGATGGAGATCCCCATGGCCGTACGGCTGGGCGACCTCCACCTGCCCGAGAGCGAGCCGCTGCGCATCCCGATGCTCGTCCGGCTGCCGCTGGAGCGCGGCCTGTGGATCGACAGCGGCCCCTCCGGTTCGTTCGACGAGTCCTTCGCCGACGGCGCGGAACTGGGGCGCCTGGCACTGGACACGGCGGTGGCGCTCGCGGCCCGGCTGCTCGCGGTCTACCCGGCGGGCGAGTTCGGCGTACATGTCATCGACCCCGCCGGGGCGGGCGCGCAGGCGCTCGCCCCGCTGGTGCGGGCCGGGGTGCTCGCGGCCCCGCCCGCGCTGGGAGCGGCCGGGGTGACGGACGTCCTGACCCGGCTGACCCAGCGTGTCGACCTGATGCAGATGGCGGTCCGCGGCGGCGCGGCCGACTCGCTGCCGCCCGGTCTGGACCCGGCCGAACAGCTGCTGATCATCCATGACTTCCCGCACGGCTTCGACGACCGGGCCGTGACCCAGCTGCGCTATCTGGCCGACGAGGGTCCGGCCGTCGGTGTCCATCTGATGATGGTCGCGGACCGCGAGGACGCCTCCGGCTACGGTCCTCTGCTCGACCCCTTGTGGCGTTCGCTGCTGCGACTCACCCCGCTGCCGGACGATCATCTCGCGGACCCCTGGGTCGGCCACGCCTGGACCTACGAGCCGGCGCTGGTGCCGCCCGGCAGCCAGGTGCTCCAGCAGGTGCTCAACCAAGTGGCAGCCGCTCGTACCAAGTACACGTAAAGTCGCCTGACCTGCACCTTTGGCTTTTTCTTTGCCAATCACTTTACCTTTCCTTGGTGATTGGGGTACTGTTGTCCACACGGAGGGGAGTACTCCCTGTCGACTGCGGCGTACCCGTCAATACGGATCAGGTCAGGTCCTGGTCCCGGGGCGTCGGCCCACCGTGGGTGGAAGAGACCTCCGGCAGCGCGACGACGCTGGTTATTTGCCGTTCCGTCCTGCCGGAGGCGCAGTGGATGTTTCCGTGACCCTGTGGGTCCTCACCATCGTGGGCCTTGCCGCCCTCATCGCGGTCGACTTCTTCATCGGCCGCAAACCGCACGACGTCTCGATCAAGGAAGCCGGGATCTGGACCGTCGTCTGGATCGCCCTCGCCGGACTCTTCGGACTCGGCCTGCTCGTCTTCGGCGGCGGCCAGGCGGGCGGCGAGTTCTTCGCCGGCTTCATCACCGAGAAGTCCCTGAGTGTCGACAACCTCTTCGTCTTCGTCCTGATCATGGCGAAGTTCGCCGTGCCCTCGCAGTACCAGCAGCGGGTGCTCCTCGTCGGTGTGCTCATAGCCCTGGTCCTGCGGGCGATCTTCATCGCCGCCGGCGCCGCGATCCTCGCCAGCTTCGCCTGGGTCTTCTACATCTTCGGCGCCTTCCTCATCTGGACCGCCTGGAAGCTCATCCAGGAGGCCCGGGCCGACGACGAGGACGAGGAGTTCGAGGAGAACAAGCTGCTCAAGGCCGTCGAGCGCAGGTTCGGCGTGGCCGACCGCTACCACGGCACCAAGCTGTGGATCGAGCAGAACGGCAAGCGGGTCATGACCCCGATGCTGGTCGTGATGCTGGCGATCGGCACCACGGACGTCCTGTTCGCGCTCGACTCGATCCCCGCGATCTTCGGCCTGACCCAGGACCCGTACATCGTGTTCACCGCCAACGCCTTCGCGCTGATGGGTCTGAGGCAGCTCTACTTCCTCATCGGCGGCCTGCTGAAGAAGCTGGTCCACCTCAGTTACGGTCTGTCGATCATCCTGGGCTTCATCGGCGTCAAGCTCGTGCTCCACGCGTTGCACGAGTCCGGTGTCCACGTCCCGGAGATCTCCATCCCGGTCTCCCTCGGCGTGATCTGCTCGGTCCTGGTCGTCACGACGATCACCAGCCTGCGGGCGTCCAAGAAGCAGGCGGCGGCCGAGGCGGCGCAGGCGCGGAGCGAAGGCGCTCCGAAGGACAGCATCCAGGCCTGACCACGACCGACGTAGGAACAACCAGCACCGGGAGCGACGCAGGATGAATTGCCGCATATCGCTCCCGGTGCTTCGTTGGGTGCTGAGCACTCCCGCCCCGGGAGAGCCACGGCCCGGTGGAGGAATCCATGGACGCACCCAAGAGGTTCGTACAGATCATCGACTTCGAGACCGATCGCTTCGAGGAGATGCGGCAGCTGTCGCAGGAGATGGACCAGCACTTCGCGGGCCGCGGCGGTGGTCCCACGCACCGTCTGGTCCTCCAGGACCGCGACCAGCCGAACCGCTATCTGGTGGTGGTCGAGTTCGACTCGTACGAGGAGGCCATGGCCAACAGCGACAGCCCCGAGACCGCCAAGTTCGCCGAGCAGATGGGCGCGTTGTGCACCCGGCCGCCGTCCTTCACCGACTGCGACGTCGAGGGGCTCACCCAGTTCAAGTGACGGGCTCAGGGCCCCGTACGACCGGAGTGCGGGGCCCGGTCGGCTCTGCGAGGATCGCTCCATGATCGCTCGGCTCAGGTCGCTCACGACTCGGTGGACGTCTCTCGTGCCGGTTCTGGCGGTCGTCCTGCTGCTCTTCACCTGGGGCCGTGACCTCCCCGGCGTGGTGGTGGCGCTGGTCACGCTGGTGCTCGCGGGAGCCGTGCTGGCCGCGGTCCATCACGCCGAGGTGGTCGCCCACCGGGTGGGGGAGCCGTTCGGCTCCCTCGTGCTCGCGGTCGCCGTCACGATCATCGAGGTGGCCCTGATCGTCACCTTGATGGCGGACGGCGGCGACAAGAGCTCCACCCTGGCCAGGGACACGGTCTTCGCGGCCGTGATGATCACCTGCAACGGCATCGTCGGCATCTGCCTCCTCGTGGCCTCCCTGCGCCACCGCACCGCGGTGTTCAACCCCGAGGGCACCGGCGCCGCCCTCGCGACCGTCGCCCCCCTGGCCACGCTCAGCCTGGTGCTCCCGACCTTCACCACCAGCAAGCCGGGCCCGGAGTTCTCCGGCGTACAGCTCACCTTCGCGGCGATCTCGTCCTTGATTCTCTACGGCCTGTTCGTCACGACCCAGACCGTGCGGCACCGTGACTACTTCCTCCCCGTCACCCGGCAGGGCGAGGTGATCACCATCGACGACCATGCCCATGCGCCTTCGGTCCGCACCGCCTGGATCAGCCTGGGCATGCTGGGCCTCGCGCTGGTCGGTGTCGTCGGCCTGGCCAAGGGCGTCTCGCCGACCATCGAGTCCGGCGTGGAGGCGGCCGGTCTGCCGCATGCCGTGGTCGGCGTGGTCATCGCTCTGCTGGTGCTGCTGCCGGAGACCATCGCCGCGCTGCGCTCGGCCCGCCGCGACCGCGTCCAGACCAGTCTGAACCTCGCGCTCGGCTCGGCCATGGCCAGCATCGGCCTGACCATCCCGGCCGTCGCCCTGGCGTCCATCTGGCTCTCCGGACCCCTCGTCCTGGGTCTCGGCTCCACCCATATGGTGCTCCTCGCCCTGACGGTCGTCGTCGCGTCGCTCACGGTGGTGCCCGGCCGGGCCACGCCGTTGCAGGGAGGCGTGCATCTGGTGCTGTTCGCGGCATACCTGGAGCTGGCGATCAACCCGTAGCGCCCCTACGGAGCGGTCGTCGTGCGGTCAGTAGGTGACCGTGACGCGCCGGGCGGGGCCGTCGACGCGGACGAGGCCGCCGTAGGGGATGACGAGTTGTGGATCGGTGTGGCCGAAGTCCACGTCGAAGACGATCGTGGTGTTGGGCGCATATATACGCATGGCGCGCAGCACCGCCTCGCGCTGTTCGGTGGCGTAACGCGCGCCCTCCTCCGGGCTGTTGGGCCGCTCGAAGGACCAGGTCTTGGCACGGCCCATCAGGAGCGCGGGAAAGCGCTGGAGGAGTCCGCGCTCGCCCAGGTTGCGCAGGGTGCGGAAGACCTCCGTGGCGCTCGGCATCTCCTCCGAGGTCTCCAGGAGCAGCACTCCGCCGTCGTACTCGCTCTCGTCGTGCGCGATTTCGCGGTCGGCCATCAGCAGCCAGCTGAGGATCTCCAGACAGCCGCCCCAGCTGCGGCCCTCGATCACCCGGTCGGGATTCACCCAGGTCCATCCGCCGCCGGGCCTGGTCTCCGCCTCCGTCTCGTAGGTCGCCGGGTCCGCCCAGTCGCGGTTGACGTCGTTCCAGCGGTCGGCGGGCCGCAGTTCGTACGCGCCCGAGGTGAACAGGGCCGCCCGCAGGGAATCGGCCGTCAGCGGGCTCATGGCGACCGGCCGGCCCAGCGCGCTCATCACGGTCGCGCCGTGGTAGCCGACGACGCCGGTGTTGTACAGGAAGGCGAGCAGGTTGGTGTTGTCGCTCATCCCGAAGAACGGCTTCGGGTTCGCCCGGATCAACTCCCGGTCCAGATACGGCAGCACGGTGATCTGGTCGTCACCGCCGATCGACGCCATGACCGCCTTGATGTCCGGGTCGGCGAAGGCGGCATGGATGTCGTCGGCGCGCTCCTGGGGTGTCGAGCCCATCTTGCGGGTCGCGGGGTACTCGACAGGTTCCAGCCCGAACTCCTTGCGCAGCCGCTTCAGGCCCAGTTCGTGGGGGCGGGGAAAGAGGCCGGGCAGCCCGGAGCCGGGCGAGATGACCGCCAGGCGGTCGCCGGGGGAGGGCTTGGGCGGGTACACGATCGTCGTCATGCGGGGAGGGTACGGGCCGTCGCTCTCGCGGCGCACCGTGATAAACCGGGGTCCGAACAGCGGTCCCGTACGGATCGCCGCACCTGACCGGACCGGAGGAACCGTGCCCCGCACCCTGGCCAACGCCCCGATCATGATTCTCAACGGGCCCAACCTGAACCTGCTCGGCCGGCGCCAGCCGGAGATCTACGGCAAGGACACCCTCGCCGACGTCGAGGCCCTGTGCGCCAAGACGGCGGCCGCGCACGGCGGCACGGTGGACTGCCGGCAGTCCAACCACGAGGGCGAGTTGGTCGACTGGATCCACGAGGCGCGGCTGAACCACTGCGGGATCGTGATCAACCCCGGTGCCTACTCGCACACGTCGGTGGCGATCCTGGATGCGCTCAACACCTGTGACGGACTGCCCGTGTTGGAGGTCCACATCTCCAACATCCACCAGCGCGAGTCCTTCCGGCACCACTCCTACGTCTCGTTGCGCGCCGACGGCGTGATCGCGGGGTGTGGTGTGCAGGGGTACGCGTTCGGGGTGGAGCGGGTCGTGGCTCTGGTGGGGGCGGCCCAGGCGGACGCGTAAGTCCCGTCCACCCGGCGGGCACCCCTTACCGGCGCCCTTGTACGACGGCTCTCACAGCCGGCCCGCCTCCACGATCCGCCGCAGGAAGCGCTGTGTGCGTTCCTGCTGCGGGTCGCCGAAGACCTGCTCGGCGCTTCCACGCTCCAGGACCACGCCCGCGTCCAGGAAGCAGACCTGGTCGGCCACGTCCCGCGCGAAGCCCATCTCGTGCGTGGCCAGCACCATGGTCATGCCGTCCTCCTTGAGGTCGCGGACGACCGAGAGGACCTCGCCGACGAGTTCCGGGTCGAGGGCGGCCGTGACCTCGTCGAGCAGCAGCAGCCGGGGTCGTACGGCGAGGGCGCGCACGATCGCCACACGCTGCTGCTGGCCGCCGCTCAGCCGGTCCGGGTACTCGCCCGCCTTGCCGCCGAGCCCGAGCCGCTCCAGGAGCTCCCTGGCATGCTCCTCGGCCTCTTCCCGGGAGGCACCGTGCACCCGCCGCGGGGCGAGGGTGATGTTGTCCAGGACGGTCATGTGCGGGAACAGGTTGTACGCCTGGAAGACCACGCCGATACGGCGCCGAACCGCGTCCTGGTCGGCACGCGGGTCGGTGATCTCCTCGCCGTCCAGCCAGATCGCGCCGTCGTCGATCTCCTCCAGGAGGTTCGCGCACCGCAGCAGGGTCGACTTGCCGGAGCCGGAGGCGCCGATCAGCGCGGTCACCGTGTGCGAGTCGACCTCCAGGTCGACGTCCCGCAGCACGACCGAGTCGCCGAAGGTCTTGCGCACGGACTCCATGCGCAGCACGGGCGCGTCGCTCATATCGCTCCTCCCTGGGCCCGCCGGCGGTCCATCCGGGCCGTCACCCAGTCCGTGAACCGGGTCATCGGGATGGTCAGCGCCACGAACACCAGACCCGCGACGATGTACGGCGTGTAGTTGAGGCTGCGCTGGGCGATGATGTCGGACGCCCGGACGGCGTCGATCGCACCGCCGATCGACACCAGCCCGGTGTCCTTCTGCAGGGACACCAGGTCGTTGAGCAGGGGCGGCACCTGGCGGCGCACCGCCTGGGGCAGCACCACGTGCCTCAGCGCCTGCCGGTTGGTCAGGCCCAGCGAGCGCGCCGCGGCGCGCTGCGACGGATGCACCGACTCGATGCCGGCGCGGAACACCTCGGCGACGTACGCCGAGTACGTCAGGGTCAGCGCCGTACCGCCCAGCCACACGGGGTCGACGGTCACGCCCTGGAGACGCAGCGCGGGCACCCCGAAGACGACGATCATCAGGTTGATGATCAGCGGCAGACCGCGGAAGAAGTCGGTGTACGCGGCCGCGAGCGCTCGCAGGGGGAAGAACACCGGCCCCGGCAGGGTGCGGGCGACGGCGATCAGCATGCCCAGGACGAGCACCAGCACACCGCAGATCAGCAGCAGCCGGATGTTGAGCCAGAGCCCTTCGAGGACCTTGGGGAACGCCTCGCGCGCGTAGCCCGCGTCGAAGAAGGTCTCCTTGGTGCGCTCCCAGCCGGGAGCGCTGACGACGACCAGGTAGAGGACGACAGCGGTGACGAGGGTCGAGACGGCGGCGATGGCCGTCGCGCGGCGGGCACGCGCGCGCTTGTAGCGCTCGCGCTCCAGCCGCCGCTCGGACGGGGTGTACCCGCCGGGCATGTCGCCCTTGCCCGCGTCCTCCCCGGACTCCTCCTTGGTGACCGTCACTTGAGCACCGGAGCGTCGACGGCGTCGGACAGCCACTGCTTCTCCAGCTTCGCCAGCGTCCCGTCCTTGCGCAGCGCGTCCACGGCCGACGACACGCACGAGGTGAGGGCGCTGCCCTTGTCGAGGACGAGCCCGAACTGCTCGGGTGTGCCGCCCTGGTTCTCGAACTGGCCGACGATCTTGGCGTTGGTCACCTGGGCGGCGGTGACGTAGAAGGCGGTCGGCAGGTCGGTGACGATCGCGTCCACCTGGCCGTTCTTGAGCGCGGAGATGGCCTGGTCGTTCTTGGAGTACGCGGCCGCCTCCTTGGAGGGCTTCACCACGTCGCTGATGTAGTTCAGGCTCGTGGTGCCGACCTGGGCGCCCAGCTTGAGGTTCTTCAGGTCCGCGACACTGGTCGCCTTCGCGGCCTTGCTGCCCTTCAGCGCGATGACGGCCTGGCGGACGTCGTAGTAGCCGGAGGAGAAGTCCACGGCCTTCCTGCGCTCGGTGCTGATCGAGACCTGGTTGATGTCGAAGTCGAAGGTCTTCACACCGGGCGCGAAGGCCTTGTTGAAGGGCACGCGCTGCCAGACGACGGCGCTCTGGCCGTAGCCGAGCCGTTGGGCCACGGCGTAGGCGACCGCGGACTCGAAGCCCTTGCCGTTGGCGGGCTTGTCGTCCTTGAACCACGGTTCGTACGCCGGCTCGTCGGTGGCGATGGTCAGCTTGCCGGAGGTCTTGGTGGCCAGCTTGCCCTTGGCGCAGGTCGTGCCGGTCGATGCCGAGGCGTTGTCGCTCGCCTTGTCCTCCGGCTGCGGCGCGCAGCCGACGGCCGTGGCGAGCAGGGCGATGGTTGCCGCGGCGACGGCGCGGCGCAGTGCGCGAGGGGCGAGGTGCATGGCGGGAGATTGACAGTCCGACGTCCCGTTTGTCGAGGTCACGACGGCATTTGTCCGCATACTGGGAACGGGTGTTGCATTTCTGTGAACACTTTCCGGCCAGTCGGCGACAGAGCCGGGGCCGCCGGCCGAGGGCGGGGATCGAAAGACCGGCGGCCCGTACCGCGCAGGAGCCGTCATCCTGTGCGGGGCTGCTCCCAGTTGACTGCGCAACAACGTACGCGGGGAGCGCGTGCATGACTCCGGCTCGTGTGAATGCTTCACACGGGGCGCATGAACCGAGTTGGCGCGGGGCGCGCGCTCAATCCCTTCGCGCCCCGCGTGTGCATCTGCTCCGCGCGCCGGTGTTCACCACCCGCGTGCGTGCCACTCCGGAAGCTGCGGGCGCTCCGCGCCCAGGGTCGTGTCGTTGCCGTGGCCGGGGTAGACCCAGGTCTCGTCCGGGAGCACGTCGAAGATCTTGGTCTCGACGTCGTGGATGAGACTGGCGAACGCCTCGGGGTCCTTACGGGTGTTGCCGACGCCTCCGGGGAAGAGGCAGTCCCCCGTGAAGACGTGGGGGTGGCCGTGCGGGTCGTCGTAGACGAGCACGATCGAACCCGGTGTGTGCCCGACCAGGTGGCGCGCGGTGAGCTCCACGCGCCCCAGCCGGATGGTGTCTCCGTCGTCGACGAGGACGTCCGTCGGCACGGGGATGCCGCTCGCGTCCTCCCGACCCGCGTAGGTGCGGGCGCCGGTGGCGTCGACGACCTGGGCGAGCGCCTGCCAGTGGTCACCGTGCTGGTGCGTGGTGACGACGGAGGTGATGCCGTCGTCACCGATGCTGCCCAGCAGGGTCTCGGCGTCGTTCGCCGCGTCGATCAGCAGCTGCTCGTCCGTGGCCCGGCAGCGCAGCAGATAGGCGTTGTTGTTCATCGGGCCCACCGCGATCTTGGTGATCATCAGGTCCTTGAGCTCGTGCACGTCCGCCCGACCGCCGACCGTCACCTGTCCGCTGTACGTCATGACCGTCAGCCTATAGCGGGGCCAGCGACGGCAGGGTGCCTCCGTGCACCGTCAGCGCCGAGCCGTCCCGGCGGCCGGCGAGCCAGCCGAGCAGATCGGCCGGACGGCCGCGGACGACCAGCGGGGTCCCCGCGGCACCCCCGCCGGTGGTCCAGTTGCCGGTGCCGAAGCCGTCGCCGGAGGTCCACACCCGTCCCGACTCCGTGACCAGCGCCGTCGACGGCACGCTCGCGTGCCCCGCGAATCGCTCGGCCAGGAAGTCGATCTCACGGTAGGTGAACTCCTCGGGAAGGTCCTCCAGCTCGTACCCGATCCCGAGGTCCACGTGATGCAGCTCCACCTCCACCCACCTCCGGAACGGCACCCGGGACGCCGAGTCGGTGACTCCGTTGCGCAGCTCCACCATGCGTGACCAGTCGGCCGGTACGGTCCCCGCCGCCTGGAAGCGGGCCGCGCTCTCCCGGAGATCGGTGAGCTGTGCTTCGAGGGAGCGCTTGGCGTCGCGCTCGATCTCGGCGTCGCGGGCCTCCCCGGACGCGTACATGGGACGGCCCCCCAAGACGTTGACGAGAGCGTCCGCGTTGCGGGCGAGATGGGCGAGGACGTGGCCGCGGGTCCAGCCGGGGAGCCGTGACGGCTCGGCCACCGACGCGTTGTCCAGCTTGGCGGCTGCGGTGAGCAGTCGGTCGGTCGCGTCACGTACAGACGCCAGGTCATGCGCGTGATCAATCATGGTGCTGACACTAGCCCCGCCACACCTTTGGGTGAAGGTGGTGAAGCCGTGCCGTAAATCGAATGCGCGTGCTATATGGTCGGGAGTGGCGTCGGGCATGCTGGATGGCCGGGGATTGTTATGCCTCCGGGGAATCCGACCGGCGTTGTCAGTGGCTCCCCCTAGTCTGAGAAAGCACGGGGGCCCCGCCCCTGTCACTCCTCTCAAGCCAAGAAAGGTGCGGACCGGCGTGGCCGACCGTCTCATCGTCCGTGGCGCGCGCGAGCACAACCTCAAGAATGTCTCGCTCGACCTGCCGCGCGACTCGCTCATCGTCTTCACGGGCCTGTCGGGGTCGGGCAAGTCCTCGCTGGCCTTCGACACCATTTTCGCCGAGGGACAGCGGCGCTACGTGGAGTCGCTCTCCTCGTACGCCCGCCAGTTCCTCGGGCAGATGGACAAGCCGGACGTCGACTTCATCGAGGGTCTGTCGCCCGCCGTCTCCATCGACCAGAAGTCGACCTCGCGCAACCCGCGCTCGACGGTCGGCACCATCACCGAGGTCTACGACTATCTGCGTCTGCTCTTCGCGCGCATCGGCAAGCCGCACTGTCCCGAGTGCGGCCGCCCGATCTCTCGCCAGTCGCCGCAGGCCATCGTCGACAAGGTCCTCGAGCTGCCCGAGGGCAGCCGCTTCCAGGTGCTCTCGCCGCTGGTGCGCGAGCGCAAGGGTGAGTTCGTCGACCTCTTCGCCGACCTCCAGACCAAGGGCTACAGCCGCGCGCGCGTGGATGGCGAGACCATCCAGCTCTCCGACCCGCCCACGCTGAAGAAGCAGGAGAAGCACACCATCGAGGTGGTCGTCGACCGTCTCACGGTGAAGGACACCGCCAAGCGCCGCCTCACCGACTCCGTGGAGACCGCCCTCGGCCTCTCCGGCGGCATGGTCGTGCTCGACTTCGTCGACCTCCCCGAGGACGACTCCGAGCGCGAGCGCATGTACTCGGAACATCTGTACTGCCCGTACGACGACCTGTCCTTCGAGGAGCTCGAGCCCCGCTCCTTCTCCTTCAACTCGCCCTTCGGCGCCTGTCCCGAGTGCACCGGCATCGGCACCCGCATGGAGGTCGACCCGGAGCTGATCGTCCCGGACGAGGACAAGTCCCTCGACGAGGGCGCCATCCACCCCTGGTCGCACGGACACACCAAGGACTACTTCGGCCGGCTGATCGGCGCCCTCGCGGACGCGCTCGGCTTCCGGACGGACATCCCCTTCGCGGGCCTGCCGCAGCGCGCCAAGAAGGCCCTGCTCTACGGCCACAAGACCCAGATCGAGGTCCGCTACCGCAACCGGTACGGCCGCGAGCGCGTGTACACCACGCCCTTCGAAGGCGCCGTCCCCTTCGTGAAGCGCCGGCACAGCGAGTCCGAGAGCGACGCCAGCCGTGAGCGCTTCGAGGGCTATATGCGCGAGGTGCCCTGCCCCACCTGTGAGGGCACGCGCCTGAAGCCGATCGTCCTCGCGGTCACCATCATGGGGAAGTCGATCGCCGAGGTCTCCAGCATGTCCATCAGCGACTGCGCGGACTTCCTGGGCGAGATGAAGCTCAACGCCCGCGACAAGAAGATCGCCGAGCGCGTGCTCAAGGAGGTCAACGAGCGGCTGCGCTTCCTGGTCGACGTCGGCCTCGACTACCTCTCGCTCAACCGCGCGTCCGGCACACTCTCCGGCGGCGAGGCTCAGCGCATCCGGCTGGCCACCCAGATCGGCTCCGGCCTCGTCGGCGTCCTCTACGTCCTCGACGAGCCGTCCATCGGTCTGCACCAGCGTGACAACCACCGGCTGATCGAGACCCTGGTGCGGCTGCGCGACATGGGCAACACGCTCATCGTCGTCGAGCACGACGAGGACACCATCAAGGTCGCCGACTGGATCGTCGACATCGGCCCCGGCGCGGGCGAGCACGGCGGCAAGGTCGTGCACAGCGGCTCCCTGAAGGAGCTGCTCGCCAACGCCGAGTCGCAGACCGGCCAGTACCTGTCCGGCAAGAAGTCGATCCCGCTGCCCGACATCCGGCGCCCCCAGGACCCGTCCCGCCGGCTCACGGTGCACGGTGCCCGCGAGAACAATCTGCAGGACATCGACGTCTCGTTCCCGCTGGGCGTGTTCACCGCGGTCACAGGTGTGTCGGGCTCCGGCAAGTCGACGCTGGTCAACGACATCCTGTACACCCACCTGGCCCGCGAGCTGAACGGCGCGAGGAGCGTGCCCGGCCGGCACACCCGCGTCGACGGCGACGACCTCGTCGACAAGGTCGTGCACGTCGACCAGTCGCCCATCGGACGCACCCCGCGCTCCAACCCGGCGACGTACACCGGCGTCTTCGACCACGTCCGCAAGCTGTTCGCCGAGACGACCGAGGCGAAGGTCCGCGGCTACCAGCCCGGCCGCTTCTCCTTCAACGTCAAGGGCGGCCGCTGCGAGAACTGCGCGGGCGACGGCACCATCAAGATCGAGATGAACTTCCTCCCGGACGTCTATGTCCCGTGCGAGGTCTGCCACGGCGCCCGCTACAACCGGGAGACCCTGGAGGTCCACTACAAGGGCAAGTCCATCTCCGAGGTCCTGAACATGCCCATCGAGGAAGCGATGAACTTCTTCGAGGCCGTCCCCGCGATCAACCGTCACCTCAGGACGCTCAACGACGTCGGCCTCGGCTATGTCCGCCTGGGCCAGTCCGCGACCACCCTGTCCGGCGGTGAGGCGCAGCGCGTCAAGCTCGCCAGCGAGCTGCAGAAGCGCTCCACCGGCCGCACCGTCTACGTCCTGGACGAGCCGACCACCGGTCTGCACTTCGAGGACATCAGCAAGCTGCTGAAGGTGCTCTCCGGCCTGGTGGACAAGGGCAACACGGTCATCGTCATCGAGCACAACCTCGATGTGATCAAGACCGCCGACTGGGTCGTCGACATGGGCCCGGAGGGCGGCGCGGGCGGTGGACTCGTTGTCGCCGAGGGCACACCCGAGGAGGTCGCCGGGGTTCCGGCCAGCCACACCGGCAAGTTCCTGCGGGAGATCCTCGGCGCCGACCGGATCAGCGACGCGGCCTCCGTCAGGGCCCCGCGCAGGACCGCGGCCAAGAAGACGGTCGCGGCCAAGTCGGCGGCGAAGAAGACGGCGGCGACCGCCAGGACCGCCGACGACACCGCCACGAAGAAGACGGCCGCGGCCACGAAGAAGACGGCTCCCGCGAAGAAGACGACGCGGGCACGGAAGGCCTGACCGACCGGCGGACTTGGCCGAACAAATCCAGAAAAAGGTGGGCGCCCCGCGGGAACTTCCCGCGGGGCGCCGCTCGTTCATCGATCAGCCACCCTGGCCCTGCGGTTCAGCCGGTTCCACGAACTGCATGTCCAGCTGCACCTTGACAACATCACCGAGGAACCCGGCGCCGAAATCGAGCCCGAAGTCGCTGCGCCGGATCTCACCCGTCGCCTCGAACCCGGCGTGCTTCCGCTGATCCACAGGGGAGTCCACCGCCCCGCCGAACTCCACGGCGAGCGTCACCGGGCGCGTCACGTCCCCGACGGTCAAGTCCCCTTCCATCGACCAGTCCTCGCCCCGACCGGACACGCGCGTCGAGCGGAACGACATCGTCGGACGCTTCTCCACGTCGAGCAGCTCGGCCGACAGGGTGTGCGCGTCCCGGTCGGGATTCCCGGTGTCGATGGAGGCGAGAGCGATGTCGGCGCTCACCCGCACCTCGTCGGCCGTCCCGCCGACGTACAACCCGGCCGAGTACTGGGTGAACCGACCGCGCACCTTGGCGATCCCGAGGTGGCGGATGGTGAAGTTGACGGCCGAGTGAAGGGGGTCGAGCACCCACTCACCGGGGGCGAGCGGCAGAGCGGCGACGGAGGCGGCAGCGGTGGTCGTGGGGTTGTCGATAGTCATGTCCCCACCCTGCGAGACCCGCGAGCGAGAAGGGAGGCCGGGCCAATAGTGGTAGTGACAGGGACACCCTCCGCGCCGGCACGCGCTGTACGTTCGACGGGTGAGCGACAACGAGTTGGGCAGCTTCCTGCGCACCCGCCGCGAAGGCGTCACCCCCGCCGAGGTGGGCCTGCCCACGGGCTCCCGCCGCCGCACACCGGGCCTGCGCCGCGCCGAACTCGCCACCCTCGCCGGCATCAGCGTCGAGTACCTCACCCGGCTCGAACAGGGGCGTGACCGCAACCCCTCGCCCCAGGTGCTCGGGGCGCTCGGAGAGGCCCTGCGCCTGTCGTCGGCGGACCTTGTGCTCCTGGGCCGGCTGGCCAGGGAGCAGGGCGCGGGGGCGATCTGCAGGACGGCCACCGCATCGCCCGCCCGGACGGTGCGCGCCACCCTCCAGGCGCTCCTCGACCGCCTGGAGCCCACACCGGCCGTTCTGCTCAACTGGATCGGCGACATCGTGGGGTACACCGAGGGCTATGAGCGATACGCCCGCCCGCTCGGCCTGCTCGACGGCAGCCCGCCCAATGTCGTCCGGTACGTGTTCACCGACGAGCGGGCCCGCACCGTCTACCCGGGATGGGAGCGGCTCGCCGACGAGCAGATCGCCCATCTGCGCAACGAGGCCCCGCGCCACGACCCCCGTGTCACCGCTCTCGAAAAGGAGCTGACGGTGACGGCGGGGGCACCCTTCAGCGACCGGCTCGCCGCCGTGCCGAGCCTGCCCGCCCGGTCCGGCACCGACCTGGTCGAACATCCGGAGGTGGGGCGCCTGCGGTTGTCGTACGAGACGCTCTCCCTTCCGGAGGAGGGCCGGCGTCTGGTGGTGCACATCCCGGCCGACGAGGCGACGGCCTCGGCGCTCGACCGCCTCAACGGACGCAGGCCGGGAGCCCTGCGCGCGGTGAGCGGCTGATCCGCCGCGAGGACGGGTGCCGTAGTCGAGCCGTCTCCCGGCCGGTGAACAACAGCGCCTAGAAATCGCCCAGTTCAGAGGCGTACGGCGGCTCCGCGCCCGCTCGGGAGCAGGTGATCGCGGCTGCCCGTGCCGCGAAACGCAGCAGCCGTGTCCAGCCGTCGGCGCCCAGTTCCGCCAGCGCCTCGCCGGAGAGGGCGTCCTGGGTGGCGAGACCGTGCAGGAGAGCCGCGTTCACCGTGTCGCCGGCACCGATCGTGTCGACGACGTCGACCTTCTCCACCGGCACGGGGTGCACGGCGCCGTCCGCGGTGAACGCGGTCAGACCGTCGCCGCCATGGGTGATCACGACCGCCGAGGGCCCGGCGGCCAGCCACTCGCGCGGGGTGCCGCCCAGCCAGAGGGCGTCCTCCTCGGAGAGCTTGAGCAGGGACACCGAGGGCAGCCAGCTCTTGAACCGTGCCCGGTAGGCGTCCGCGTCGGGGATCAGCCCCGCCCGGATGTTGGGGTCCAGGGCGGTGAAGACACCCTGTGCGGACGCGGTCCGCAGCAGCGTCTCGTAGGCGGTCGCGCCCGGCTCCAGGACGAGTGAGCAGGTGCCGAAGGACACGGCCCGCGTCCCCGCGGGAAGCGCCTCGGGGGCGGTGAACAACCGGTCGGCGGTGCCCTCGACGTAGAACGAGTAGGCGGCCGAGCCGTTCCCGTCGATCGTCGCGACCGCGAGCGTGGTCGGCTCCGGGCCGCGCTGCACGGCGGAGACGCCGACGCCCGCCTCCCGGAGCCCGTCGAGCAGGGCCTCGCCGAAGGCGTCCAGCGAGGTGCGGGAGCAGAAGGCCGTCGGGGAGCCGAGGCGGCCCAGGGCCACGGCCGTGTTGTACGGGCCGCCGCCGAGCGCGGGTCGCAGATCCGCGAGGGCACCGGCGCCCTGCGGTACCAGGTCGATCAGGGCCTCACCGGCGACGACGATCACGAGACGGTTCCTTCCTCGAACTCCGTGGGGTGCGGGTGGTGTGCGGCTGAGGAGACGCGACCGCGGTCCTGCGTCTCGGGCCCGTCCGTCCGGCCCGTGCCACGTCCTCGTCGGGCCGGGCGAACGCGGTCAGTCGGGGGAGAGGGGGCGATCGTGTCCAGGACGGCCTGGCGGGTGCGGGGGAGGACCGGTCGCGTGCCGTTCAGGAGGTGCGAGACGGTCGCCACGGACGCCCAGGCGCTGCGCGCGCCACAGGCCGTGGTCGCCCATGTTCCCTCCCCGAGCGGGCCCTGCTGAGGTCAGCCGTACCGAGCGGACCTTCGGGCCGGGAGTGGCGCGGCAGCTCGTCGTGCGTCCCGAACGTATCCCATCCGGAGGTGTGCGTGAACGCGTGCGCAAGCGTTCACGTCCGCTGCGCCCGCCTCACTCCCAGTCCCATCCGATCCCCACGACCCCCGTCCGCACCCGCGGTTCGACGAGATGGACGGAGTGGTGGTGGCCGCTGAGGACGAGTTCCTGGCGTCCGCTGCGTGGGGCCGCCGCCGAGTGCTGGGCGAACCGGTGGCAGCGCAGCGGCAGGGCTCGTTCGTCGAAGCGCACCTGGAGCGCGTACTGTCCGCCCGCCGGCCCGAATCCGCGGACGTACTCACGGCATACGCCGGCGGTGCCGTCCTCGACGGCGTAGCGGAAGAGGAAGGTGTCCCCGGCCCGCAGCCGTGTGTCGAAGAGCAGTTCGGCCACGAGCACGCCGGTGTCGTGGTGCGCGCGCACGCGTCCCGTGCGGCAGTTCTCCAGGGCGTGCACGCCCATACGCTCGGGCGCGCATCCCGGGTCGCCGTGGTGGACCGCGACGAAGCGGTCGACGCCGTCCTTGTGGGCGCGCACGATGTGGTGCGACTCGCGCCCCGCCAGCTCGCGGTGCGCGCCGATGCGGACCCGCTCGTGGTGCCCGAGGGTGTGCAGCCCGCCGTCCGGCGGCAGATTCAGCTCGGCCAGCATCCGCTCCAGGACGTCCGAGGCCGCGACCAGCGAGCGGTACGAGCGGCCGGCGGGCCGCTCGGCGCCTGGGCGTTCGTCGGCCTCGGCGAGCAGCCGGATCAGGGACTCCTCCGGCAGTTGGAGGATCTCCTCCAGCGCGCGTACGGCCCTCAGGGATTCCGGGCGCTGCGGGCGGCGGGCGCCCTGCTGCCAGTAACTGAGGCTGGTGACGCCGACCTTGACCCCGTAGCGCGACAGATGGTGCTGCACACGCTGCAGCGGCAGACCCCGGGCGGCGATGGCGGCGCGCAGCGCGACATGGAAGGGTCCGCCGCGCAGGGCCGATTCCAGTTCCGCGGTGGCGACGGTGGCGACATCCGCGTGCTGTGTGGCGTGCGGCATGCAGGGGCCTTTCTGTGAATGCTCGCTACGGCTGGTCGGGCCGGGTTCGTGCGGCCCCGGAGCCACCCCGTCGGCGTCACGGGGCGTCTTCACATCCGTACGCCGTCGTTCACGGCCCCGAGTTCCCCCGCATTGAAGCGTGTTGACCAAGTCCCGACAACACCTGATGCCCAACAGTCGTGTGCTCCTGGCCGAGACGCGGTCGGTCGCCTCAGGTCGGCGGGGCCGTCCCGCCGCCGCCCACAACCTGCCGGATCGCCCGCGCGGACAGGTCGGACTTGTGAAGGAAGCCGCGGGCCGGACTGCCGGCGACCAGTTCCTCGAAGTCCTCCAGGGAGTGGGTGGAGATCAGGATGATGACGGAGGAGACGCGGTCGGCGAGCCGTGTCGCGATGTCGAAACCGCTTTCCCCGTCGAGATCGAGATCCACCAGCACGACGTCGGGGGAGAGTTCCGCCGCTCGCGCGAGAGCCTCCGCACCCGTCGAGGCCAGGCCCACGACGGGTATTCCGTCGCGTTCGAGCAGGGTGCGTGCGGCCTCCAGGAACCGGATGCTGTCATCCACGAGAAGACAGCGCAGGGACATGTGGCCAGAGTGCCAAGTGAGGGGTGATCGCGCTTTCCGGCTAGCCGGAAACTGTCGGCGGCCGGTGTTACCGGTCAGCTGGAATGTGCTGAAGTCCTGTGCCGGACAAGCGGGTTCGCGTCGGCCCGGCGCGGCGGCACAGCACCGGCGGTAGCGTGAGGGCCCCTCTGGGGAGGCCGAAGGTCCGGTCGAGTGGGGGTGCGCCATGCGGGCGTCGCGCAGCGGGATTCCGCTCTCGGGACTGACGGGTGCGGCGCTGGTGTTGGCCGGATGCAGCGGTGGCGGAAGCGGGTGCGCCGCGACGGCGAAGACCCCGGGCGACACCTCCTGCGACGGCCGGATCGAGGAAACCGCGCATGTCAGCGTGTGGTACCACTCGGGACCCCTACGGCGACCTGGTCGAGTCCGCCGCGGCCGGCGGCGCCCTGCCCGACTTGCTCGACTGCGCGACGGCATCGCGCGTCCACGGCCGCGGACGCCCGCCCACCCGGCGATCACCACCGCCTTCGGCCGCCGCCGCCAAGATCATGCTGCAGGGGGCTCCGGTGCGGACCACGTTCGACGCGGCGGCCGAAGCCGTGGCCAAGGACCTGACAGCCCACGAGGGCTACCCCTGGCAAGGGTCCTGAGGATCCACCAGGGACAGTCGGCCGCCCTCGGCGCCCTCGGTGACGCCTTCGGAACGTCGGTGCCTGGACCATGTACGGGTTCACGGGCATCCTGAGGGAACTCCGTGAGGCGGGACGACACCGCGCGCCACGGCACCGTCACGGGCGCCTTCCCGCCGAGCCCTGCGAGGTGGTGCGCATGACGGACGTCAGCGGCGCGATACCAGCGGCCTGTTCGGCGATCACCCGCACCGAGCGGTCCCCGCACCGTCCGCCCGCCGGGCACTGAGGCCCGGCCGTGCACCGCCCCCGACGCGCACGACGCCCTCGGTCAGGGAGACCGACGCGTGCCCCGCTCGGACGGCGCGCCACCCGGAGAAGGGGTACGACGCCCACGGCACCCCTTATCCGCGGGAACCGCCCGCCCTTCCTCGCCCGTCTCCGGGTCGGCCGCAAGCTGCTGCTCCTGGTCCTGCTGCCGGTGACCGGCATGCTCGCCTTCACCGCCTTCGGTGCCGTCGCCCAAGGACAGGAGGCCCACACCCTGGAGCGCTTCCACACGGCGATCGGGGTGTCGTACGGGACGACGGAGGTCTCCGACGCCGTGGCGCGGGAGCGGATCGCGGCGGTGCTGGCCCGGCTGCGGCCCGGAGCGGTCACTTCGGCGGAACGGACGGCGGCCGAGCGGGCGGTGGACCGCGCCCTGACCCGGGCCACTCGCAGGGCCGCCACCTGGTCGCGGACCGATGTGGTGGCTCGGCTCGAAGCCATCGGCCGCCAACTGCACGCGCTGCGGGTGCGGACGGGGACCGGCTCGCCGGGCGCGCGCTCGGTCGTGGACCAGTACCAGTCCGTCGAGGACCAGCTGCTCGACACCGTCGCCGGTCTCGAGTCCGGGCGGCCCACCAGGGCGGCCGGCCGGGCGGCCGACGCCCATCTCGCGCTCCTGGAGGCGATCGAGGCCGGCGAGCGGGAGCGCGCGGAGGTGGCCGTCCTGCTCGCCACACCCTCCGAGCGCCGTCCCGCGGCCGCCGAACGGTGGTCCGCGCTGGAGGAGTCCCAGCTGCGGGAGTTCCGCCGGAACACCTCCGACCGGCTGCGGGCCGAGCTGTACGGCAAGCAGTTCGAGCCGCCCGGCCGGGCCGTGCGCGCGGTACGCGACACGCTCACCGAGTCCGGCCCCAGGTCCGCCCGGCTGCCCTCGTACGACCGCTGGCTCGCCGCGTCCGAGGCGCGCATCGACTCCCTGCGCGGCCTCCAGGACCAGGCCGCCCGCGAACTCGCCGGCACGGCCGCCCGCGACCTGCGCGGCGCCGAGACCCGCGTGTGGCGCGACCTCTCCGTCTCCCTGTCCGTCCTGTGTCTCGTCACCCTCCTCTCCCTGGCCCTCGGCCGCTCGATCACCCGGCCCCTCGGCGAGGTCGCCGCGGGCGCGCGAGCCCTGTCGGACGGCGATCTGTCGTACGACATCCGGTACACGGGACGCGACGAACTCGGGGCGGTCGCCGACACGTTCCGCGAACTGCGGGTGACCACCGAACGACTGGCGGCCGAGATCCGTTCCATGAACACCGCGATCGACGACAACCGGCTCGGCCACCGGGCCGACGTCGATTCCTTCGCCGGTACCTGGGCCCAGCTGCTGGATGGCATGAACGGCACCATGGCGTCCTTCGCGGCGGCGCACGGACGGCGCGAGAAGGCCGAGGACGAGCTGGAGAGCATCTTCAACCTCTCCCTCGACCTGCTGTGCATCTCCGGAGTCGACGGCTACTTCAAGCGGGTCAACCCCGCCTTCGAGCGCACCCTCGGACACCCGGCGCGCACGCTGCTGTCCAAGCCGTTCATCGAGTTCGTGCACCAGGAGGACCGCGCCGGCACCCGCAGGGCCTTCGAACGGCTGGAACGGGGCGTGGAGGTCGCCGAGTTCGAGAACCGCTACCTGCGCGCGGACGGCACCGAGTGCCGGCTCCAGTGGAGCGCCCGGCCGGTCCCCGAGGAGGGCCTGGTCTACGCCGCCGCACGCGACGTCACCGAGAGCCGCCGGCGCGCCCGCGAGCAGGCCGCGCTGCGCCGCGTCGCGACCCTGGTGGCCGGCGGCGCGCCGCCCGCCGAGGTGTTCGCGACGGTGGCCGAGGAGGTCGGGGACCTGCTCGGCACCACCGCGGCCGTCCTCAGACACGAGCCCGACGGCAGCCGTACCGTCCTCGGGACCGCCCATGAGCTCCTGGACGACGACGAGCGCGTCTCCCGCGACGCCCGCCGCGACGCCGCGCGCCTGGCGGTCCACGAGGTGACCCGGACCCGGTGCGCGGCCCGCGTCGGCCGGGCCGTGGCCGCGCCGATCGTCGTCGAGGACCGGCTGTGGGGTTTCGTCGTCGCGGCCTCCCCGCTCGACGCGCTGACCGAGGGGACCGAGTCGCGGCTGGCCGACTTCACCGAACTCATCGCCACCGCGATCGCCAACGCCGACAGCCGCGCCGAACTGACCGCCTCACGCGCGCGCGTGGTGGCCGCCGGCGACGCCTCCCGCCGCCGTATCGAGCGCGATCTGCACGACGGCGTCCAGCAACGGCTCGTCGCCCTCCAACTCGACCTGCGGCTGGCCGAGTCCATGGTCACCGAGCCGGGTTCCGAGCTCGCCGGGCAGCTCGCCCACGTCAGCAAGGGGCTCGACGACGCCTTCCAGGACCTGCTCCAGGTGGCCCGCGGTATCCACCCGGCCATCCTCTCCAAGGGCGGCCTCGGCCCAGCCCTGCGCTCTCTCGCCCGCCGCTCCGCCGTCCCCGTGGAGCTCGACCTCCGGCTGCCCCCGACCCGCCTCCCCGAGCAGGTGGAGGTGGCCGCGTACTACGTGACCTCCGAGTGCCTATCCAACGCCGCCAAACACGCGCACGCGCGCGTGGTGAGCGTCGAGGCCCGGACCCATGACGACGTCCTGGAGCTGATCATCGCGGACGACGGTGTCGGCGGCGCCGAGATCGGCGGCGGCTCCGGCCTCATCGGTCTCATCGACCGGGTCGAGGCGATCGGCGGCAAGCTGGACGTGGGCAGCCCGCCGGGGGAGGGCACGAGGACGCGCGTACGGCTGCCGCTGGGCGGGCCGCCGTCAGACGGGTGACCGCCCGAGGCGCACGCGGGGGAGTTCGCCCAGGCGGGGGAGTCCTGGACTCGGTGACGTCGCGTACGCTCCGGGCGGTCCTGTTGGACGGAGAGGCGTCCGTCCGGCTCCGGGGGCGGTGCCGGCGGGCGCGGACCGGGTTCCGTTGCTTCCCGGCCGATCCACTCGCATCGGCACTGACAAGAGAATCCCGCGCGCATGTCCTTATGTCTTCATGGCAGGCCTCCAATACCGCTTCCGGCTAGCCGGAACCCCGCCGGTCGGGCAGGCTGTTGGGCGCGCACGGATCGGTCGGGCAAGGGGGGCCGGGACCATGGACGACGCATCGCGGCAGCCCGCGCGGGGACGGGTCGTCCTCGCGGACGACGACGTGCTGCTCCGGGAGGGGCTCGCGAGCCTGTGCGAGCGGGTCGGCTACGAGGTGGCGGGGCAGGCCGGGGACGCCGTGCGGCTCATGGAACTGGTCGGGGCCGAGCGCCCCGACCTCGCGATCGTCGACATAAGGATGCCGCCGGACCACTCCACCGAGGGCCTCCGGGCGGCCCGCGCGATCCGGGAGCGCCACCCGGACACCGGCATCCTCGTCCTGTCGGCGTTCGTCGAGGTCGAGGAGGCGCTGGAGCTGCTGGCCGGCGGCCGCAAGATCGGATACCTCCTCAAGAGCCGGGTCACGGTCGTCGACGAGTTCATCGAGGCCCTGGAGCGCATCCACCGGGGCGGCTCGGTCGTCGACCCCTCCCTGGTCCAGGAGCTCTTCTCGGTCCACCGCCGCGACGACCCCCTCGCCCACCTCAGCGCCCGCGAGAAGGAGGTCCTCGCCCTCATGGCCGAGGGCCGCTCCAACGCCGGGATAGGCCGCCGTCTGTGGGTCACCGAGGGCACGGTCGAGAAGCACGTCCGCAGCATCCTCGGCAAACTCCGCCTCACCGAGGACACGGACGACCACCGCCGTGTGCTGGCCGTACTGACCTTCCTGGAGTCGCGGTAGACCGGGCCGGTGCCGTCCGGTGTCGTCCACAGCCCCACCGCACTGTCAGCCCTCGCCAGTAGGGTGTGAGACATGGCCGACCCCTCCAGCTACCGCCCCAAGCCGGGACAGATCCCGGACTCTCCCGGGGTGTACAGGTTCCGCGACGAGCACCGCCGGGTGATCTACGTCGGAAAGGCGAAGAGCCTGCGTCAGCGCCTGGCGAACTACTTCCAGGACCTGGCGAACCTGCACCCGCGCACCCGGACGATGGTCACCACCGCCGCGTCCGTGGAGTGGACCGTGGTGTCCACGGAGGTCGAGGCACTGCAGCTGGAGTACTCCTGGATCAAGGAGTTCGACCCCCGGTTCAACGTCAAGTACCGCGACGACAAGAGCTACCCGTACCTCGCGGTGACGATGAACGAGGAGTTCCCGCGCGTGCAGGTGATGCGCGGTCACAAGCGCAAGGGCGTCCGGTACTTCGGACCGTACGGACACGCCTGGGCCATCCGGGACACCGTCGACCTGCTGCTGCGCGTGTTCCCCGTGCGCACCTGCTCGGCCGGCGTCTTCAAGAACGCCACCCGCACCGGCCGCCCCTGTCTGCTCGGCTACATCGGCAAGTGCTCGGCTCCCTGCGTCGGCCGCGTCTCGGACGAGGAACACCGCGAACTGGCCGAGGAGTTCTGCGACTTCATGGCCGGCCGCACCGGCACCTACATCCGCCGCCTGGAACAGCGGATGACCGAGGCCGCCGAGGAGATGGAGTACGAGCGGGCCGCCCGGCTGCGCGACGACATCGAGGCCCTCAAGAAGGCCATGGAGAAGAACGCGGTCGTGCTCGCCGACGCGACCGACGCCGACCTGATCGCGGTCGCCGAGGACGAGCTGGAGGCGGCCGTCCAGATCTTCCACGTCCGCGGCGGACGCGTCCGCGGCCAGCGCGGCTGGGTCACGGACAAGGTGGAGGAGATCACCACCGGCGCCCTGGTCGAGCACGCCCTGCAGCAGCTCTACGGCGAGGAGAAGGGCGACTCCGTCCCCAAGGAGGTCCTCGTCCCCGCCCTGCCCGACCCGGTCGAGCCCGTCCAGGAGTGGCTCGCCGAGCGCCGCGGGTCGAACGTGTCGCTGCGCATCCCGCAGCGCGGCGACAAGAAGGCCCTGATGGAGACCGTGGAGCGCAACGCCCAGCAGGCGCTCGTGCTGCACAAGACCAAGCGCGCCTCCGACCTCACCACGCGCTCGCGCGCCCTGGAGGAGATCGCCGAAGCCCTGGACCTGGACAGCGCCCCGCTGCGCATCGAGTGCTACGACATCTCCCACCTCCAGGGTGACGACGTCGTGGCCTCCATGGTCGTCTTCGAGGACGGCCTGCAGCGCAAGAGCGAGTACCGCCGCTTCCAGATCAAGGGCTTCGAGGGGCAGGACGACGTCCGGTCCATGCACGAGGTGATCAACCGTCGCTTCCGCCGCTACCTCGCCGAGAAGGAGAGGACCGGCGAGTGGACGGACGGCGAGGGCGAGCACGCGTTCACCGAGGAGGACGGGCGTCCCAAGCGCTTCGCCTACCCGCCCCAGCTCGTCGTCGTCGACGGCGGCCGGCCCCAGGTCGCCGCCGCCAAGAAGGCCCTGGACGAGCTGGGCATCGACGACGTCGCCGTCTGCGGTCTCGCCAAGCGCCTGGAGGAGGTCTGGCTGCCGGACGAGGAGGACCCGGTCGTCCTGCCCCGTACCAGCGAGGGCCTCTACCTGCTGCAACGCGTCCGCGACGAGGCGCACCGGTTCGCGATCACCTACCAGCGCGCCAAGCGGGCCAAGCGCTTCCGTTCCAGCCCCCTGGACGACGTGCCCGGCCTCGGCGACACCCGGAAGCAGGCACTTCTTAAACATTTCGGTTCATTGAAGAAACTGAAGTCCGCCACCATCGACCAGATCTGCGAGGTGCCCGGCATAGGCCGTAAGACGGCCGAGACGATCGCCGTAGCCCTCGCCCAGGCGGCCCCGGCCGCACCCGCCGTCAACACGGCGACTGGAGAGATCATGGAAGAGGAACCCGGCACCATGGGTTCCAGTGGGGAGCCCGTGACGACGGGCGCCCCGGACGAACGACGGGGGCAGGAGACATGAATGTGAACAAGCACGATGAGCAGGACGGCCGAACGGGCCAAGACGGAGACGGAGCACAGGTGAGTACGGGCACGACCGGTGACACGGCCGCGGTTCCCGAGGCGGCCATCCCCGAGCTGGTGATCATCTCCGGGATGTCCGGTGCGGGACGGTCGACGGCCGCCAAGTGTCTGGAGGACCTCGGCTGGTTCGTCGTCGACAACCTGCCGCCCGCGCTGATCCCCACCATGGTGGAGCTCGGCGCCCGCTCGCAGGGCAATGTGGCCCGGATCGCGGTCGTCGTCGACGTCCGCGGCCGGCGCTTCTTCGACAACCTGCGCGAGTCCCTCGCCGACCTCGACAGCCGGGGCGTCACCCGCCGGATCGTCTTCCTGGAGTCCTCCGACGACGCCCTGGTCCGCCGCTTCGAGTCGGTCCGCCGACCGCACCCCCTCCAGGGCGACGGCCGTATCGTCGACGGCATCGCCGCCGAGCGCGAACTGCTGCGCGAGCTGCGGGGCGACGCCGACCTGGTGATCGACACCTCCAGCCTCAACGTGCACGAGCTGCGCGCCAAGATGGACGCCCAGTTCGCCGGCGAGGAGGAGCCCGAACTGCGGGCCACCGTCATGTCCTTCGGCTTCAAGTACGGCCTCCCGGTCGACGCCGACCTGGTCGCGGACATGCGCTTCCTGCCCAACCCGCACTGGGTCCCGGAGCTGCGCCCCTTCACCGGCCTCAACGAGGAGGTGTCGGCCTATGTCTTCAACCAGCCCGGCGCCAAGGAGTTCATCGACCGGTACGCGGAGCTGCTGAGGCTCATCGCGGCCGGCTACCGGCGCGAGGGCAAGCGGTACGTGACGATCGCCATCGGCTGCACCGGCGGCAAGCACCGCTCGGTGGCCACCTCGGAGAAGCTCGCCGCGCGCCTCGCGGCCGAGGGTGTGGAGACGGTGGTCGTACACCGGGACATGGGACGGGAATGACGGAACGTTCTTCGCGGCTGGGCAGGCTGCGCCGGGTGGTGCCCGAGTCACGCGTGGGCCGACCCGTCGAGGCCCGTGGCGCCCGGCCGCGCCGGCGCGGCGCCCAGCCCAAGGTCGTCGCCCTCGGCGGCGGCATGGGCCTGTCCGCCTCCCTCGCCGCGCTGCGCCGCATCACCGGTGATCTGACCGCCGTCGTCACCGTGGCCGACGACGGCGGCTCCAGCGGCCGACTCCGCGACGAGCTGGGCGTGCTGCCGCCGGGAGACCTGCGCAAGGCCCTGGCCGCGCTGTGCGGGGACGACGACTGGGGCCAGACCTGGGCCCGCGTCATCCAGCACCGCTTCCAGTCCAAGGGCGATCTGCACGAGCACGCGGTCGGCAACCTGCTGATCGTGGCCCTGTGGGAGCAGCTCGGCGACCACGTCCAGGCCCTGGACCTGGTCGGCAGGCTGCTCGGCGCGCACGGGCGGGTGCTGCCCATGTCCGCCGTGCCCCTGGAGCTGCAGGCCCTGGTCAGGGGACACGACCCGGAGCGGCCGGAGGACGTGGACACCGTCCGGGGCCAGGCGACCGTCGCCCTCACCCCGGGCGAGGTGCAGTCCGTGCACGTCGTACCGCACGACCCGCCCGCGGTCCCCGAGGCCGTCGACGCCGTCCTGGACGCGGACTGGGTCGTCCTCGGCCCCGGTTCCTGGTTCTCGTCGGTCATCCCGCACCTGCTCGTGCCGGAACTGCTGGACGCGCTCACCGAGACCAAGGCGCGCCGGGTACTCTCGCTGAACCTCGCCCCGCAGCCCGGAGAAACCGACGGCTTCTCCCCGCAGCGTCATTTGGAGGTTTTGGGACGACACGCCCCTAAACTCGCCCTGGACGTGGTGCTGGCCGACGAGGCCGCCGTGCCCGACCGTGACGTGCTCACCGAGGCCGCCCGGCGGCTCGGGGCCGCGGTCGAGCTGGCCCCGGTGGCACGGAGAGACGGAACTCCGCGGCACGACCCGGAGCTGCTGGCCGCCGCGTACGACCGTATTTTTCGGATGCATGGAAGGATCGGCCCATGGCGATGACGGCAGCGGTGAAGGACGAGATCTCCCGGCTCCCCGTCACCCGGACCTGCTGCAGGAAGGCGGAGGTCTCCGCCATTCTGCGGTTCGCCGGCGGCCTCCACCTGGTCAGCGGGCGCATCGTGATCGAGGCGGAGCTGGACACCGCGATGGCGGCCCGGCGCCTGAAGCGGGACATCCTGGAGATCTTCGGCCACAGCAGCGAGCTGATCGTGATGGCGCCCGGGGGACTGCGCCGCGGCTCGCGCTACGTCGTCCGGGTCGTCGCCGGCGGCGATCAGCTGGCCCGGCAGACCGGCCTGGTGGACGGGCGCGGCCGCCCGATCCGCGGTCTGCCCCCGCAGGTGGTCTCGGGGGCCACCTGTGACGCGGAGGCCGCCTGGCGCGGGGCCTTCCTGGCGCACGGCTCGCTCACCGAGCCCGGCCGCTCCTCCTCCCTGGAGGTGACCTGCCCGGGCCCCGAGGCCGCGCTCGCCCTGGTCGGTGCCGCGCGCCGGCTGTCGATCGCCGCCAAGGCCCGTGAGGTGCGGGGCGTGGACCGGGTGGTCGTCCGCGACGGCGACGCCATCGGCGCCCTGCTCACCCGCCTCGGCGCGCACGAGTCGGTGCTGGCCTGGGAGGAGCGCCGGATGCGCCGCGAGGTGCGGGCCACGGCGAACCGTCTCGCCAACTTCGATGACGCCAATCTGCGCCGCTCCGCCCGCGCCGCCGTCGCCGCGGGCGCCCGGGTCCAGCGCGCGCTGGAGATCCTCGGCGACGAGGTCCCCGAGCACCTCGCGGCCGCCGGGCGGCTGCGGATGGACCACAAGCAGGCCTCCCTGGAGGAGTTGGGCGCGCTCGCCGACCCGCCGCTCACCAAGGACGCGGTGGCCGGCCGGATTCGCCGGCTGCTCGCGATGGCCGACAAGCGCGCCTCCGACCTCGGTGTCCCGGGCACCGAGTCCAGCATCACCGAGGAGATGGCGGACAACCTGGTCGGCTGATCCCCCGAACGGCCCAACACACCGGTGCCGACGCCCATTTGGGAGTCGGCACCGGTTTTTTGACTGGCTTTGTGTCGCCCTTGACTCCGCTGTGAACTGGCATGAGCCTGGCAGCAATTCGTCGCCGTGACGAAAGATTGCTAGGGGGGTTCATGAGACCCAGAGCGAGATCGATCCTCGCTGTCGGCGCGCTCCTGCTCGGCGGAGCGAGCCTCGCACCCATCGCCCAGGCGCAGAACGGACCTTCACAGGGACAAGATCCCCACGAGGTCAACGTCTATCGGGCCGACGTCACCGCCAAGCAGGTGCCCCTGCTGCTGGCCGCCGGACAGGACGGCCACGAACTCGGCGAGCAGGTCCCCGCGAAGGGGAAGGCCACCGTCGAGGTCTACCTCACCGCCGGGCAGGCCAAGTCCCTCGAGAAGCAGGGCGTCGACCTCACCGAGCACACACTTTCGGCCAAGGCGGAGAAGCGGGTCGGTGCCGCCGCCGAGGGAGTGTTCCGCCCGTACAGCGGAAGCGGTGGTCTCAAGGAGGAGATCGTCCGGACCGGGCAGCAGCACCCCGACCTCACCAAGGTCGAGTCCATCGGAAAGACGATCAACGGCCAGGACATCCTCGCGGTCAAACTGACCAAGGGCGCGCGGAAGTCCAAGGACGGTTCGAAGCCCTCCGTCCTCTACGTCTCCAACCAGCACGCGCGGGAGTGGATCACGCCGGAGATGACCCGCCGGCTGCTGCACTACTACCTGGACAACTACAAGAAGGACAAGCGCGTCAGGAAGATCGTCGACTCCACCGAGCTGTGGTTCGTGATCTCGGCCAACCCCGACGGCTACGACTACACCTTCAAGAACTCCGACACCCGTCTGTGGCGCAAGAACCTGCGGGACGTCAACGGCGACGGCGTCATCTCCACCGGCGACGGTGTCGACCTCAACCGCAACTTCGGTTACAAGTGGGGCTATGACGACGAGGGTTCGTCCCCCAACCCGACCAGCGAGACCTATCGCGGCGCGTCCCCGGAGTCCGAGCCCGAGACCAGGGCGCTGGACAACTTCGAGAAGCGGATCGGCTTCTCCTACGGCGTCAACTACCACTCCGCCGCCCAACTCCTCCTCTACGGCGTCGGCTGGCAGGTGGCCACCCCCACGCCCGACGACGTCATCTACAAGGCGCTGGCCGGCACCCCCGGCAACTCCGCGATCCCCGGCTACCGCCCGCAGGTCTCCTCGGAGCTGTACACCACCAACGGCGAGGCGGACGGCCACGCGGGCAACGTCAACGGCATGTCGATGTTCACCCCGGAGATGTCGACCTGCCAGACCGCGTCGAACATCGACCCGAACGACCAGTGGAACGCGGCCGACTGCCAGTCCGTCTTCAACTTCCCGGACGACGAGAAGCTGATCCAGCAGGAGTTCCAGAAGAACATCCCGTTCGCGCTGTCGGTCGCCGAGACCGCCGAGCACCCCGACGTCCCGTCCTCCTCGCTCGGCCTGAAGGCCGCCGACTTCACCCCGGCGACGTTCGCCACGTCGTACTCCCGCGGCGCCGACCAGGAGGTCTCGGTCGTCGTACGGAAGTCCGTGCGCGACAAGGAGCTCAAGTACCGCGTGAACGGCGGCCGTACGCAGGACCAGGACCTCAAGGCCTGGAAGGGCGGCGAGACCTACGGCGGTGACGACAACCTGCACTTCGACGAGTACCGGGCCAAGGTGAGGGACGGCGACCCGGGTGACAAGGTCGAGGTCTGGTTCACCGGACGGAGCAGGGGCGGCAAGAAGGTCTCCAGCGGGCACTTCACCTACACCGTCGCCCAGCGGGCCAAGGCCGACACGCTCGTCGTCGCCGAGGAGGGCGCGGCCGCCACACAGGCACAGACGTACGTGGACGCGCTGAAGGCCGGTGGCCGCAAGGCCGTCGTCTGGGACGTCGCGACCCAGGGCGCGCCCGACGCGCTCGGTGTGCTCAAGCACTTCAGGACCGTCGTCCACTACACGGGCGCCGGTGTCCCCGGCAACGCCACCCAGCTCCAGCTGCGCGCCTATCTCAACGAGGGCGGCAAGCTGATCGAGGCCGGCGAGCAGGCCGGCGGCAACGTCGACCTCGGCGGCGGCACCCTGTCGGACGACTTCAGCCAGTACTACCTGGGCGCCTACTCGCGTACGTCGACGCCGGGGGCCAACGGCTTCACCGGCTCCGGCAAGCTCGACGGCTCCGGCGGCGCGCTCGGCGCGGCCCCCGGCAACCCGCTCGACAAGGCGGGCACCTACGCCGTCACCTCCGACTCGCTGCCCGTCGACAAGTACCCGCAGTTCGCCAGTGCGGGCGCGGGCCAGTTCGCCGGGACGGTCAACCCGTACGGGCCGTATTCGGGCTCCTACATGGCGGCCGCCGTGCACACCGACGACTCGTACAAGCGTCTCACCCGCACCATCGACCTCAGCGGTGTGACCGCGGCCCAGAAGCCCACCCTGCGCAGCCAGCTGCTGTGGGACACCGAGCCCGGCTACGACCATGTCATCGTCGAGGCCCACACCACCGGCGCCGACGACTGGACGACCCTCCCGGAGGCGGGCGGCGCGACCAGCACGGCGGTGCCGCTGGACTGCGAGGCGGGCTTCCTCGTGGGCGAGCACCCGTGGCTCAAGCACTATCTGACCGTCGCCCCCGGCGGCTGCACCGCGAGCGGCACCAGCGGCACCTGGAACAGCCTCACCGGCGCCTCCAGCGGCTGGCAGCAGGTCAACTACGACCTGAGCGCCTACGCCGGCAAGTCCGTCGAGGTCTCGATCAGCTATGTCACCGACCCGAGCACCGGTGGCCACGGCGTCCTTGCCGACGACACCTCGCTCGTCGTGGGCGGCGCGCCGACGCAGAGCGAGGGCTTCGAGACGTCGCTGGGCGCCTGGAACGTGCCCGGACCGCCCGCGGGCAGCCCGGCCGTCCTGGAGGACTGGGCGCGCACCGGGGCGCTCTTCAAGACCTACGGCGCCATCACCACCGACCGGACCGTGCTGCTGGGCTTCGGCCTGGAGCACGTCACCTCGGCGGCCGACCGGGCCACCCTCGTCAAGAAGGCCCTCGCGGCCCTCGGAGGGTGAACTCCCCGGTCAACGATGACTAGCTCACCGTAGTCAAATCGAGTGATACGACCTTCGGGCCCGGGCGGTCCGTACCCCTACTGGCGGGTACGGACCGCCTGCCCGTGTATGCGGCATCTCGATGTCACTCCGGGGGCCTCAGGGAGGTAGGGTCGGGGGTGGTCGGGGACATCCCAAACAGAGCTCGCCGGCACCGCATGGCCGGCGTACCAACGAGGAGATCGGTTCGTGACGATCCGCGTAGGCATCAACGGCTTCGGTCGTATCGGTCGCAACTACTTCCGCGCGCTGCTGGAGCAGGGTGCAGACATCGAGATCGTGGCTGTCAACGACCTGGGTGACACCGCGACCACCGCCCACCTGCTGAAGTACGACACCATCCTGGGCCGCCTCAAGGCCGAGGTGTCGCACACCGCCGACACGATCACCGTCGACGGTCACACCATCAAGGTCCTGTCCGAGCGCAACCCCGCGGACATCCCGTGGGGCGAGCTGGGCGTCGACATCGTCGTCGAGTCGACCGGCATCTTCACCAAGAAGGCCGACGCCGAGAAGCACATCGCCGGCGGCGCCAAGAAGGTCCTCATCTCGGCTCCGGCCAAGGACGAGGACATCACCATCGTGATGGGCGTCAACGAGAACAAGTACGACGCGGCCAACCACCACGTCATCTCGAACGCCTCCTGCACCACCAACTGTGTGGCGCCGATGGCGAAGGTCCTGGACGAGAACTTCGGCATCGTCAAGGGCCTGATGACCACGGTCCACGCGTACACCAACGATCAGCGCATCCTGGACTTCCCGCACTCCGACCTGCGCCGCGCCCGCGCCGCCGCGGAGAACATCATCCCGACCACGACCGGTGCCGCCAAGGCCACCGCCCTGGTCCTGCCCCAGCTCAAGGGCAAGCTCGACGGCATCGCGATGCGCGTCCCGGTGCCCACCGGTTCCGCCACCGACCTGGTCGTGGAGCTGGAGCGCGAGGTCACCAAGGACGAGGTCAACGCCGCGTTCAAGAAGGCCTCCGAGGGGGAGCTGCAGGGCTACCTGTCCTACACCGAGGACCCGATCGTCTCCTCGGACATCGTCAGCGACCCGTCCTCCTGCACCTTCGACTCCTCCCTGACCATGGTCCAGGAGGGCAAGTCGGTGAAGATCCTCGGCTGGTACGACAACGAGTGGGGCTACTCCAACCGCCTCGTCGACCTCACGGTCTTCGTCGGCAACCAGCTCTGATCCCCACCGCGGAGCAGGCACGTTGATGTGAACGCAGGGCTCGGGCAGCGCAGGGACGCGCCGCCCGGGCCCTGACTCACGTACGAAGCAGCCCTCGTACGATCAGAGCAGCCCTCACCAGGAGTGTCCCCTTATGAAGACGATCGACGAACTTCTCGCCGACGGCGTGGACGGCAAGCGGGTCTTCGTCCGCGCCGACCTCAACGTGCCGCTCGCCGACGGCCTCATCACCGACGACGGCCGCATCCGCGCCGTACTGCTCACCGTCAAGGCACTCGCCGAGGCGGGCGCCAAGGTGGTCGTCGCCTCGCACCTGGGCCGCCCCAAGGGCGCCCCGGACCCCGCCTTCTCGCTGCTGCCCGCCGCCGAGCGCCTCGGTGAACTCCTCGGCGCCCCGGTCGCGTTCGCCCAGGACACCGTCGGCCCCGCCGCCCACGACGCGGTGAACGGGCTGGAGCCCGGCCAGGTCGCGGTCATCGAGAACCTGCGCTTCAACGCCGGTGAGACCTCCAAGGACGACATCGAGCGCGGCGAGTTCGCGGACCAGCTGGCCGCCCTCGCGGACGTCTACGTCGGCGACGGCTTCGGCGCGGTCCACCGCAAGCACGCCTCCGTGTACGACCTCCCCGCGCGCCTGCCGCACGCCGCCGGCTACCTCATCGCGAACGAGGTCGCCGTCCTGAAGCAGCTCACCGAGGACGTCCGGCGCCCCTACGTCGTCGCGCTCGGCGGCGCCAAGGTGTCCGACAAGCTCGCCGTCATCGACCAGCTGCTCGGCAAGGCCGACCGGCTGCTCATCGGCGGCGGCATGGCCTACACCTTCCTCAAGGCCAAGGGCTACGAGATCGGCACGTCGCTGCTCCAGGAGGACCAGCTCCCGGCCGTCCTGGAGTACATCGAGCGCGCCGAGAAGACCGGCGTCGAACTGGTGCTGCCCGTCGACGTGGTGGCCGCCCCGGCGTTCCCGGACCTGAAGACCAAGGCGCCGGCGAACCCCGTCACCGTCGCCGCGGACGCCGTACCCGCGGACCAGATGGGCCTGGACATCGGCCCCGAGTCCCGCAAGCTGTACGCCTCGAAGATCACCGACGCCGCGACCGTCTTCTGGAACGGTCCGATGGGCGTCTTCGAGCACCCCGATTTCGCCGAGGGCACCAAGGCGGTCGCCCAGGCCCTCCTCGACTCCCCGGCCTTCACGGTCGTCGGCGGCGGCGACTCCGCCGCGGCCGTCCGCCTCCTGGGCTTCGACGAGACCGCATTCGGCCACATCTCGACCGGTGGTGGCGCCTCCCTCGAATACCTCGAGGGCAAGACGCTCCCCGGCCTCGCCGCACTGGAGGACTGACCTACATGGCTGCATCTATTTCTTCCGGGCGCACGCCGATCATGGCGGGCAACTGGAAGATGAACCTCAACCACCTCGAGGCCATCGCGCACGTCCAGAAGCTCGCCTTCGCCCTGGCCGACAAGGACTACGAGGCCGTCGAGGTCGCCGTCCTGCCGCCCTTCACCGACCTGCGCTCCGTGCAGACCCTGGTCGACGGCGACAAGCTCAAGATCAAGTACGGCGCCCAGGACATCTCCGCGCACGACGGCGGCGCCTACACCGGCGAGATCTCGGGCCCGATGCTGGCCAAGCTGAAGTGCACCTATGTGGCCATCGGCCACTCCGAGCGCCGGCAGTACCACGCGGAGACGGACGAGATCGTCAACGCCAAGGTCAAGGCCGCCTACAAGCACGGCATCACCCCCATCCTGTGCGTCGGCGAGGAGTTGGAGGTCCGCGAGGCGGGCAACCATGTCTCCCACACCCTCGCCCAGGTCGAGGGCGGTCTGAAGGACCTCCCGGCCGAGCAGGCCGAGTCCGTCGTGATCGCCTACGAGCCCGTCTGGGCCATCGGCACCGGCAAGGTCTGCGGCGCCGAGGACGCGCAGGAGGTCTGCGCCGCCATCCGCGGCAAGCTCGCCGAGCTGTACACCCAGGAGCTGGCCGACCGGGTCCGCATCCAGTACGGCGGCTCCGTCAAGGCCGGCAACGTCGCCGAGATCATGGCGCAGGCCGACATCGACGGCGCCCTGGTGGGCGGTGCCTCGCTGGATGCCGATGAGTTCGTCAAGATCGTGCGCTTCCGCGACCAGTGAGTAGGCCCTAGCGGCGATCCGTCGTACTCTTGCGGGGGCACAGCCTTGGTGCTGTGCCCCCGTCGTTCATCCGAATCCGAGGAAGTTGGTCCAGCCGTGGTTTTGGGGTTCTCGATCGCCCTGATCGTCTTCAGCCTGCTGATGATGCTGCTGGTGCTGATGCACAAGGGCAAGGGCGGCGGCCTCTCCGACATGTTCGGTGGCGGCATGCAGTCGTCCGTCGGCGGCTCCTCGGTCGCCGAGCGCAACCTGGACCGCATCACGATCGTGGTGGGTCTGCTGTGGTTCGCGTGCATTGTCGTACTCGGCATCATCATGAAGACGAACAGCTGAGCAGCAACGCACACACAGCACGTACATTCCGCACGTAAGGCCCCATGTTCGGTACGCGCAGCTGAGCGCGGCCTATCATGGGGCTTGCGTCTGGGTGTGGGGGCGGTAACTCCAACCACTGGACGTGCGTTGGGCCTTACGTAGACTGAGGCGCTCGCAACGAAGCGAAACGCCGACTCGCTTCGCGGCACCATCACGCAGGGAGTTACGACCGTGGCAAGTGGCAACGCGATCCGAGGTAGCCGGGTCGGGGCGGGGCCGATGGGCGAGGCCGAGCGCGGCGAGTCCGCGCCGCGTCTGCGCATCTCCTTCTGGTGCTCGAACGGGCACGAGACGCAGCCCAGCTTCGCCAGCGACGCGCAGGTTCCCGAGACCTGGGACTGCCCGCGCTGCGGCTTCCCCGCCGGACAGGACCGGGACAACCCGCCGGACCCGCCGCGCACCGAGCCCTACAAGACGCACCTCGCCTATGTGCGGGAGCGGCGCAGCGACGCGGACGGCGAGGCGATCCTCGCCGAGGCGCTCGCCAAACTGCGGGGCGAGATCTAGGAGACGTCAGCCGGCCGGGCACCGAACAGGGTGCCTGGCCGGAGCTGTTTCAGCAGCTCACAGGCGCTCTCACGGTCGATCGACCGGCCGCCTCACGACCGATTGTCAGTGCTGACCTCTACGGTTTGTGCATCGCCTGGGTGGCGTGCGCGGACTGAGGGGGAGCAGTGACGACGGTGACGGGGACGAGTGCCTCCGCACCCGCCTGGCGGGGCGGTTTCGGGCGGCTGTGGACCGCGGCGGTGGTCTCGCGGTTCGGGGACGCGTTGCGCAACACCGCGCTGCCGCTGGTCGCCGTGCGCCTGTCCGACGAGCCGCTCGTCGTCGCCTCGGTCACCGCCTGCGGCTATGTCCCCTGGCTGCTGTTCGGGCTGCTCGGCGGAGCCGTGGCGGACCGGGTCGACCAGCGCCGGGCGATGTGGGCCGTGGACACGGTACGGGGCCTGCTCGTCGCCGGTTTCGCGCTCGCCGTGGCCCTGGGACACGCCTCGATCCCGCTGCTGGTCGCGCTCGCCTTCTCACTGACCACGCTCCAGACGCTGTTCGACAACGCGTCCACCGCGCTGCTGCCCTCCCTGGTGGACCGCGAGGCCCTGGGCGGCGCCAACGCGCGGCTGATGACCGGGCAACAGCTCGCCGGCGGCCTGCTGGCCGGCCCGTTCGTGCCGCTTCTTCTCGGCGTCGCCGCCTTCATGCCGTTCGCGGCCGACGCGGGCACCTGTCTGCTGGCGGCGGCCCTGGTGGCCTTCCTGTCGATACAGCCCCCGCAGCGTCAGCCGCGGCCGGCGGGCAGCACCCTGCGGGCGGAGATCCGCGAAGGCGTGGGCGCGCTGTGGCGGGACCGCACACTCCGGGCGACCTGTCTCGCCACCCTGCTGTGCAACATCGGGATGGGTGCGCTGATCGCCACCCTGGTGCTGCATGTGACGCGCTGGCTGCACGCCGACAACGCGGAGTACGCGGCCGCCATGACGGCCTACTCGCTGGGCAGCTTCACCGGAGGCTTCCTCGCCCAGCGGATCGCGCGCCGGGTCGGGCGCGTGCGGGCCCTGCTGTTCGGCGGGACCGTGCAGACCGCGGCCCTGCTGGTCATGGGCGGCGTCCGGCACCTCGCGGCGCTTCTCGTGAGCATGCTGCTGCTCGGCGTCATGGGCATGGTGTGGAACGTCAACCAGGTCACGCTGATGCAGCGGCGCAGCCCCGAGGCCATGGTCGGCCGGATGGCCGCCGCGTTCCGTACGGCCTCCACCTCCGGCGCGCCGGTCGGCGCGGTGCTCGGCGGAGCCGTCGCCCACGCCTTCGGGCTGAACGGCCCGGCGCTGCTCGCGGCCCTGCTGTTCGCCCTGGCCGTCACCTCGTTGATACCGGTGAGCAAGACCGACGTACCTGATGTTGCGCCGCACGGCGACGTCACCACGGCTCGGGCGGCGCGCTGATCAACTAGGTTGGAACAGCTGGGACAGGCACGAAAGAAGGCTGAAGTCGGACATGAACGCAGACGGCCGTACCAGGCTCAACCAGACGCCCGAGTGGATCGCGCTGGCCGGGCACCGCGAGGAGCTCGCCGGCACCCACCTCCGGGAGCTCTTCGCCGCCGACCCGGACCGCGGCACCGGTTACACGCTGCAGGTGGGCGACCTGTACGTCGACTACTCCAAGCACCTGGTCACCGACGAGACCCTGCGGCTGCTGCGCGAACTCGCCGCCGCCACCGATGTGTTCGGGCTGCGGGACGCCATGTTCCGCGGCGAGAAGATCAACACCACGGAGAACCGCGCCGTTCTGCACACGGCCCTGCGCGCCCCGCGCGACGCGGTGATCGAGGTCGACGGGGAGAACGTCGTCCCGGGGGTGCACGCCGTCCTCGACAAGATGGCCGGCTTCGCCGAGCGCATCCGCTCCGGCGCCTGGACCGGCCACACCGGCAAGCGCATCAAGAACGTCGTCAACATCGGCATCGGCGGCTCCGACCTCGGTCCGGCGATGGCGTACGAGGTGCTGCGCGCCTTCACCGACCGCGACCTGACGGTCCGCTTCGTGTCCAACGTGGACGGCGCCGACCTGCACGAGGCCGTCCGCGACCTCGACGCCGCTCAGACGCTGTTCATCATCGCCTCCAAGACCTTCACCACCATCGAGACGATCACCAACGCGACCTCGGCGCGCGAGTGGCTGCTCGGTGAGCTGAAGGCGGGTCAGGAGGCCGTCGCCCAGCACTTCGTGGCGCTGTCGACCAATGCGGAGAAGGTCGCCGACTTCGGCATCGACACCGCCAACATGTTCGAGTTCTGGGACTGGGTCGGCGGCCGGTACTCGTACGACTCGGCGATCGGGCTCTCCCTGATGATCGCCATCGGCCCGGACCGCTTCCGAGAGATGCTCGACGGCTTCCGCCTCGTCGACGACCACTTCCGCACCGCGCCGGCCGAGGCCAACGTGCCGCTGCTGCTCGGCCTGTTGGGCATCTGGTACGGCAACTTCCACGACGCCCAGTCCCACGCGGTGCTGCCGTACAGCCACTACCTGTCCAAGTTCACCGCCTATCTGCAGCAGCTGGACATGGAGTCCAACGGCAAGAGCGTGGACCGGGACGGGCGGGAGGTGGACTGGCAGACGGGTCCGGTGGTGTGGGGCACGCCGGGCACCAACGGGCAGCACGCGTACTACCAGCTCATCCACCAGGGCACGAAGGTGATCCCCGCGGACTTCATCGGCTTCGCCGAGCCGGTCGCGGAGCTCAGCGACGGGCTCAAGGCCCAGCACGATCTGCTGATGGCCAACTTCTTCGCCCAGACCCAGGCCCTGGCCTTCGGCAAGACCCCGGACGAGGTGCGCGCGGAGGGGGTTGCCGAGGAACTGGTCCCGCACAAGACCTTCAAGGGCAACCACCCGACGACGACGATCCTCGCCCGTGAGCTGACCCCGTCCGTCCTCGGTCAGCTGATCGCCCTCTACGAGCACAAGGTGTTCGTCCAGGGCGCCGTCTGGAACATCGACTCCTTCGACCAGTGGGGCGTCGAGCTCGGCAAGGTCCTCGCCAAGCGCGTCGAGCCGGCACTCACCGAGGGCGCGGAGGTACCGGGACTGGACGCGTCCAGCAGGGCGCTGGTCGCCAAGTACCGGGAGCTGCGCGGGCGGTGAGACGGGCCGGGGTGCGACGGGACCTCCTCGCCGCACCCCGTTCGGTGCCGCACCCCAGCGGGTGCCCTCGTGCCGTCAGGCGCTCAGGGCGAAGCCGGTGGATAGAGCGAGCGCGGCAGCTGTGAGGCCGCCGCCGAGTCCAGCAGCCACAGGGTGCGCTGCCGGCCGTGGGCGCCCGCCGCCGGGGCCTGGATCTCGCCCGCGCCGGAGAGAGCGATCGCCGCGGCCTCCGCCTTGTCCTCGCCCGCCGCCAGGAGCCAGACCTCACGGGCCGCCCGGATCGCCGGGAGGGTGAGGGTCACCCGCGTCGGCGGGGGCTTGGGGGCGCCGTGGACGCCCACCACCGTGCGCTCGGTCTCCCGTACCGCCGGGAGCTCCGGGAACAGGGACGCCACATGGGTGTCCGGGCCGACACCCAGCATCAGGACGTCGAAGGTGGGGACGGCGTCCCCCGCGGGCTCGGTCGCCGATGTCCATGTCTCGGGGCCGGCCGCGAGGGCCAGCTCCTGCGCGTACGCCTCCGCCGCCGCCTCGACGTCGGCACCGTGGGGGCCGTCCGACGCGGGCATGGCGTGCACGCGCTTCGGGTCCAGCGGGACCGAGTCCAGCAGGGCCTCGCGGGCCTGGGTGACATTGCGCTCCGGGTCGCCCTCGGGCAGGAAGCGCTCATCGCCCCACCACAGGTCGAGGCGGCCCCAGTCGATCGCGTCCCGGGCGGGCGCGGCGGCGAGGGCGGCCAGCAGGCCGTTGCCGTTGCGCCCGCCCGTGAGGACCACGGACGCGAAGCCCCGGGAGGCCTGCGCGTCCACGATCTTCGTGATGAGACGGGCCGCGGCGGCCTGCGCCATCAGTTCCTTGTCGCGATGCACGACCAGCTGCGGAGTGGTCATGTCGTGGCCGCCTCCGGCACGTCGTTCACCGGTTCCGGCGTCGCCGTCTCCGGTACGGAAGCTTCAGCCGCGGCTTCGGACGGCTCTCCCTCGGAGAAGGAATCGTCGCTTTTGGGCGCCGTCTCCTCGACGGCCACCACCGCCTCCCGCACCGGCTCCGGCGCGTTCAGCCGCTCCACGCCGAACCGCAGCGCCGACGCATAGGTGTCGTCCGGGTCGAGGCGCCGCAGCTCCTCGGCGATCAGCTCGGCCGTCTCCCGCCGCTTCAGGGCGACCGCGCGGTCCGGCTGGCCCTGGATGGAGAGGGTCGCGAGGGACCCGTCCGCCCGGTCAAGGACGATCGGACCGTTGTCCGTGTGCATACGGACCGCGGTCAATCCCGGGCCGCCCGACAGCGACCGCTTCACCGGCACGTCCAGCCGGTCCGCCAGCCACATCGCCAGCAGCTCACAGCTCGGGTTGAACTCCTCGCCCTCCACCTCGACGGCCTCCACCTCGACGGTGACCTGGTCGAGCGCGGCGGCCAGCATCGAGCGCCAGGGCGTGATGCGGGTCCAGGAGAGATCGGTGTCGCCGGGGGTGTAGGTGTCGGCACGGGCCGCGAGCTCCCGTACCGGCTGCTCGGCGGCGTAGGTGTCGGTCACCCGGCGCTGGGCGAGCGCGCCCAGCGGGTCGTTGGCCGGGTCGAGCGGCGCGTTCACCGGCCACCAGACGACGACGGGCGCGTCCGGCAGCAGCAGGGGAAGGACGACCGACTGGGCGTGGTCGGCGATCTCGCCGTAGAGACGCAGGACGACCGTCTCGCCCGTGCCCGCGTCCGCGCCCACCCGTACCTCGGCGTCCAGACGGGACGACGTGCGGTCGCGGGGGGTGCGCGAGACGCGCTTGATGACCACGAGCGTGCGCGAGGGGTGCTCGCGCGAGGCGTCGTTCGCGGCCTTCAGCGCGTCGTACGCGTTCTCCTCGTCCGTCACGATGACCAGCGTCAGCACCATGCCGACGGCGGGCGTGCCGATGGCCCGCCGCCCCTGCACCAGCGCCTTGTTGATCTTGCTGGCCGTGGTGTCCGTGAGGTCTGTCTTCATGGCCGGCGCCAGCTCCGTCCCTCTCGTGCGAGCATTTCGTCCGCCTCGACGGGACCCCAGGTGCCGGACGGGTACTGGGCGGGCCTGCCGTGCGTGTCCCAGTACTCCTCGATCGGGTCGAGGATCTCCCAGGACAGCTCGACCTCCTCGGTGCGCGGGAAGAGGTTCGAGTCGCCGAGCAGGACGTCCAGGATCAGCCGCTCGTACGCCTCCGGGGAGGACTCGGTGAACGACTCGCCGTAGGCGAAGTCCATCGACACGTCCCGGATCTCCATCGACGTACCGGGGACCTTGGAGCCGAAGCGGACCGTGACGCCCTCGTCCGGCTGGACGCGGATGACGATCGCGTTCTGGCCGAGTTCCTCGGTGGCCGTCGTGTCGAAGGGGGAGTGCGGGGCCCGCTGGAAGACGACCGCGATCTCGGTGACCCGGCGGCCCAGGCGCTTGCCGGTGCGCAGATAGAACGGGACGCCCGCCCAGCGGCGGTTGTCCACCGACAGCTTGACGGCCGCGTAGGTGTCCGTCTTCGACTGGGGGTCGATGCCCTCCTCCTGGAGGTACCCGACCGCCTTCTCGCCGCCCTGCCAGCCCTCGGCGTACTGACCGCGCACGGTGTCCCGGCCGAGGTCCTTGGGGAGTCGTACGGCCCCGAGCACCTTGGTCTTCTCGGCGGCCAGCGCGTCCGCGTCGAAGGAGGCCGGCTCCTCCATGGCCATCAGCGCCATGAGCTGGAGGAGGTGGTTCTGGATGACGTCACGGGCGGCGCCGATGCCGTCGTAGTAGCCGGCCCGGCCGCCGATGCCGATGTCCTCGGCCATGGTGATCTGGATGTGGTCCACGAAGGACCGGTTCCAGATCGGCTCGAACATCGTGTTGGCGAAGCGCAGCGCCAGGATGTTCTGGACGGTCTCCTTGCCCAGGTAGTGGTCGATACGGAAGACCTGGTCCGGGGCGAAGACCTCGTGCACGATCGCGTTGAGCTCCTTGGCCGACTCCAGGTCGTGGCCGAAGGGCTTCTCGATGACCGCGCGCCGCCAGGAGCCGGAGCTCTGGTCGGCCAGGCCGTGCTTCTTCAGCTGCTGGATGACGACCGGGAAGGAGCGCGGCGGCACGGACAGGTAGAAGGCGAAGTTGCCGCCCGTGCCCTGTGCCTTGTCGAGCTCCTCGATGGTGGAGCGCAGCCGCTCGAACGCGTCGTCGTCGTCGAAGGTGCCCTGGACGAAGCGCATCCCCTGGATGAGCTGCTGCCAGACCTCCTCGCGGAACTGCGTACGGGCGTGCGCCTTGACGGCGTCGTGGACCTCGGCGGCGAAGTCCTCGTTGGCCCACTCGCGGCGGGCGAAGCCCACCAGCGAGAAGCCCGGCGGCAGCAGACCCCGGTTGGCGAGGTCGTACACGGCGGGCATGAGCTTCTTCCGTGACAAATCGCCCGTGACGCCGAAGATGACCAGGCCCGACGGCCCCGCGATACGCGGGAGCCGTCGGTCGGCGGGGTCACGCAGCGGGTTGCTGCTCGACAAAGTTTCAGCCCTCCGAGGGGGCGAGGCGCTCCAGCTCCGCCTCGGTCGACTTGAGCAGGTCGTTCCAGGACGCCTCGAACTTCTCGACACCCTCGTCCTCGAGGAGCTGCACCACGTCGTCGTACGAGATCCCGAGCTTCTCGATGGCGTCGATGTCGGCGCGGGCCTGCTCGTAGGTGCCGGCGACGGTGTTGCCGGTGATCGAGCCGTGCTCCTCGGTGGCCTGCAGGGTGGCCTCCGGCATGGTGTTGACCGTGTTCGGGGCGACCAGGTCGTCGACGTAGAGGGTCGGCTTGTAGGCCGGGTCCTTCACTCCGGTGGAGGCCCACAGCGGACGCTGGGTGCGGGCGCCCGCCTTCTCCAGCGCGCTCCAGCGGGCCGAGGAGAAGACCTCCTCGTACGCCTGGTAGGCGAGACGCGCGTTGGCGACGGCGGCCTTGCCGCGCAGCGCCTTGGCCTCGTCGGTGCCGAGGTCGTCGAGCCGCTTGTCGATCTCGGTGTCCACGCGGGACACGAAGAAGGACGCCACGGAACGGATCTGCGAGAGGTCGAGGCCGCGCTCCTTGGCCTTCTCCAGGCCGGAGAGGTAGGCGTCCATGACCTCGCGGTAGCGCTCCAGCGAGAAGATCAGCGTGACGTTGACGCTGATGCCGAGGCCGATGACCTCGGTGATCGCCGGCAGACCCGCCTTGGTGGCCGGGATCTTGATGAGCGTGTTGGGGCGGTCGACCAGCCAGGCGAGCTGCTTGGCCTCGGCGACGGTCGCCTTGGTGTTGTGGGCCAGGCGCGGGTCGACCTCGATGGAGACCCGGCCGTCCTGGCCGTCGGTGGCGTCGAAGACCGGGCGCAGGATGTCGGCGGCGTCGCGGACGTCCGCCGTGGTGATCATGCGGATGGCCTCTTCGACGGTGACCTTGCGGGCGGCGAGGTCCGACAGCTGCTGGTCGTAGCCGTCGCCGGACGAGATCGCCTTCTGGAAGATCGTCGGGTTGGTGGTGACGCCCACGACGTGCTGCTGGTCGATCAGCTCGGCGAGGTTGCCGGACGTGATCCGCTTGCGCGACAGGTCGTCCAGCCAGATCGCGACGCCCTCCTCGGAGAGGCGCTTGAGTGCGTCTGTCATGGAATTACATCTCCTACGTGTCGTATATGGGCGTCAGCGCTGCGCGGCCGAGAGGGATTCCCTGGCCTTGGCGGCCACGTTCTCGGCAGTGAAGCCGTACTCCTGGAAGAGCACCTTGCCGTCGGCGGAAGCACCGAAGTGCTCCAGGGAAACGATGCGACCGGCGTCCCCCACGTACTTGTGCCAGGTGAGTCCGATACCGGCCTCGACCGCGACCCGCGCCTTCACGTGCGGCGGCAGAACGCTGTCCCGGTACCCCTGGTCCTGCTCCTCGAACCACTCCACGGACGGCATGGACACGACCCGGGTGGGCACCCCGTCGGCCTGCAGCCGCTCGCGCGCCTCGACGGCGACGTGCACCTCGGAGCCGGTGGCGATGAGGACGACCTGGGGCTCCCCGCCCTCGGCCTCGAACAGGACGTAACCACCCTTGGCGGCGTCCTCGTTGGGCTCGTACGTCGGCACGCCCTGACGGGTCAGCGCGAGGCCGTGCGGGGCGCCCTTGCCGTAGACCTTCGTGTAGCGCTTGAGGATCTCGCGCCAGGCGATGGCGGTCTCGTTGGCGTCGGCCGGGCGGACCACGTTCAGGCCCGGGATGGCGCGCAGCGAGGCGAGGTGCTCGACCGGCTGGTGGGTCGGGCCGTCCTCACCGAGACCGATGGAGTCGTGCGTCCACACGTACGTCACCGGCAGGTGCATCAGCGCCGACAGCCGTACGGCGTTGCGCATGTAGTCGGAGAACACCAGGAAGGTGCCGCCGTAGACACGGGTGTTGCCGTGCAGGGTGATGCCGTTCATCTCGGCGGCCATCGAGTGCTCGCGGATGCCGAAGTGCAGGGTGCGGCCGTACGGGCTCGCCTCCGGCAGCGGGTTGTCCGCCGGCAGGAACGAGGAGTTCTTGTCGATGGTCGTGTTGTTGGAGCCGGCGAGGTCGGCGGAACCGCCCCACAGCTCGGGGACGACCGCGCCCAGCGCCTGCAGCACCTTGCCGGAGGCCGCGCGGGTGGCGACGCCCTTGCCGGGCTCGAAGACCGGGACCTTCTCCTCCCAGCCGGCCGGCAGCTCACCCTTGCTGATGCGGTCGAAGTCGGCGGCGCGCTCGGGGTTGTTCTGGCGCCACAGCTGGAACGACTTCTCCCACTCGGCCTTCGCCTCGCGGCCCCGCTCCAGCGCCTGCCGGGTGTGCTTGATGACGTCGTCGGAGACCTCGAAGGACTGCTCCGGGTCGAAGCCGAGGACGCGCTTGGTGGCGGCCACCTCGTCGTCGCCGAGCGCCGAGCCGTGGGCGGCCTCGGTGTTCTGCGCGTTCGGGGCGGGCCAGGCGATGATCGAGCGCATCGCGATGAAGGACGGCTTGTCCGCAACCTTCTTGGCGGCCTCGATCGCGTTGTAGACCGCGTGCGGGTCGATGTCGCCGTCCGGCTTCGGGGCGACGCGCTGGACGTGCCAGCCGTACGCCTCGTAGCGCTTGACGGTGTCCTCGGAGACGGCCGTCTCGGTGTCGCCCTCGATCGAGATGTGGTTGTCGTCCCACAGCAGGATCAGATTGCCGAGCTTCTGGTGGCCGGCGAGCGAGGACGCCTCGGCGGAGATGCCCTCCTGGAGGCAGCCGTCACCGGCGATCGCGTAGATGAAGTGGTCGAACGGGGATTCGCCCTGTGGGGCCTCCGGGTCGAACAGACCGCGCTCGTAGCGGGCGGCCATCGCCATGCCGACGGCGTTGGCGACACCCTGGCCGAGCGGGCCGGTCGTCGTCTCCACGCCCAGGGTGTGGCCGTACTCCGGGTGGCCGGGGGTCTTGGAGCCCCAGGTGCGGAACGCCTTCAGGTCGTCCAGCTCCAGGCCGAAGCCGGCCAGGTAGAGCTGCGTGTAGAGGGTCAGGGACGAGTGGCCGGCGGACAACACGAAGCGGTCGCGGGCAACCCAGTCCGGGTCGGCCGGGTCATGCCGCATCACCTTCTGGAAGAGGGTGTAGGCGGCGGGCGCCAGGCTCATGGCCGTACCCGGATGGCCGTTGCCGACCTTCTGTACGGCGTCGGCGGCCAGGACGCGGGCGGTGTCGACGGCCCGCTGGTCCAACTCGGTCCACTCGAGGTCTGTGGTGGTCGGCTTGGTGCTCACCCTGAGTCAGGGCTCCTCTCCACATGTCACGCATGTCGAATGCCGGCGCACTGGACGCCCACCGGCCGCTGTCGAGCCTACCCCCGTGAGAACGTGCATTTTTTCGAGTCATTCCAGACTGCCGGGACTACCGGCGATCCGCCTCCCGACTGCGGTGATCCGTATTCGGCAACTGAATACGGAGCCGCTCATCCGACTGCTCAATCGAGCCTCAGTACGACCTTCTGTATGACCGATGAGTAGGCGCCCGAGCGGCTGGTCGGCGGCCCCTCCCAACACGACCCCACCCCCGCGAAGATCGGGGTATGGGCAACGTCTACAGTGGCGTGGTACGCGCGGGCCTTTACCGGGACTTCACACGGGTGAGGCTTGCTGGGATGTCTCTGTAGGGGTGTGCGTGACGGCCGTCGAATCCCGTCCAGCGGGGGTAATCGGTGCGAGCGAGAGCCCGCGTCACCGGCCGTTCGGGGCCCGTGTCAAGGCGTTCGTGGCGCTGACCAAGCCGCGGATCATCGAGCTCCTGCTCATCACCACCGTTCCGGTGATGTTCCTCGCCCAGCGGGGCGTGCCGGACCTGACGCTGGTGCTGCTCACCTGCGTCGGCGGCTACCTCTCGGCGGGCGGCGCGAACGCGCTGAACATGTACATCGACCGGGACATCGACGCGCTGATGGACCGCACCTCGCAGCGTCCGCTGGTGACCGGCATGGTCAGCCCGCGCGAGTGCCTCGCCTTCGGCATCACGCTGGCGGTGGTCTCGACGCTCCTGTTCGGCCTGACCGTCAACTGGCTGTCGGCCTGGCTCAGCCTCGGCGCGCTCCTCTTCTACGTCGTCGTCTACACGATGATCCTCAAGCGCCGTACCGCGCAGAACATCGTCTGGGGCGGTATCGCGGGCTGTATGCCGGTGCTGATCGGCTGGTCGGCCGTGACCGACTCCCTCTCCTGGGCGCCGCTCATCCTCTTCCTGGTGATCTTCTTCTGGACGCCGCCGCACTACTGGCCGCTGTCCATGAAGGTCAAGGAGGACTACGCGCGCGTGGGCGTGCCGATGCTGCCGGTCATCGCCTCCAACAAGACGGTCGCCCGGCAGATCGTGATCTACAGCTGGGTGATGGTGGCCGTCTCGCTCCTGCTCACGCCCCTCGGCTACACCGGCTGGTTCTACACGCTGGTGGCCTTGGCGGCGGGCGGCTGGTGGCTGTGGGAGGCGCACGCGCTGCAGAACCGCGCGAAGGCGGAGGTGACGGGCGGCAAGCTCAAGGAGATGCGCCTGTTCCACTGGTCGATCACCTATGTGTCGCTGCTGTTCGTGGCGGTGGCGGTCGACCCGTTCCTGCGCTGACGCACGTCACAGTGCCCCGCTCTCGCCAGTCGATCTACCGGTGAGTAGCATCCTGGCCATGGCAGACACGCAGCAGGTTGACCCCAGGGCCGAGCGCAGGGTGGCGAAGCTCGCGCGGCAGATCGACGCCTTCGCCAAGGCGCACGGCGGGGCCGAGGGCCAGGTGGCGTACATCGGGGAGCGCGGCGCCCGTATCGTCCTGGTCGGCGAGGACGGCGGCTGGGGCGACCTGGTGGCCCCGTCGTACGCACTCGCCGAGAAGGCCGTCGAGAAGGCCGGCATCACCGTCCACGAGGACTTCGACGGCGAGTTCGCGGCGAAGGTGCGGACCGGGCCGTACGAGTGGACGCGGATGGCCGGTATCCAGGTGGGCGGCCCGAGCAACACCTAGTGCCCGGTTCACCCGTTAGGACCTGTACCACCCACAGGGTCCTACCGGGGAGTCCGGATGATCGAAACGCCGTCCCTCGTGGACCAGTACTGCCACGGCGTACTGAGAACGGAGCTGGGCCTCGGCACCTTCGAGGCCCAACTCGCCCGCACCGAGGGCCCGCCCGCGCCCGGCACCACCCTCTTCGACACCCAGACGGGTTTCGCCGTACGACGCTGGTGCCCGCCGTTACTCGGCCTGGAACCGCACTGTCCCCCCGCTCGCTATCTCGCCCGCCGTCGTGAACTGGGCGTACAGGAAGCGGGCCGCCGACTGCTGCGGGGCAGCGGCATCACGACGTACCTGGTCGACACCGGGCTGCCCGGCGATCTGACCGGTCCCTTCGAGATGGCCTGTGCGGGCGAGGCCGACGCCCGCGAGATCGTGCGGCTGGAACTGCTCGCCGAGCAGGTCGCCGACACCTCCGGCACCGTCGAGTCCTTCCTCGCCAACCTCGCCGAGTCGGTCCACGGCGCCGCGGCCGGCGCGGTCGCCTTCACCTCGGTCGCGGGAGTACGGCACGGCCTGGCACTGGCCCCCGAACCGCCGGGGCCGGGAGAGGTGCGGGGCGCGGCGGGGCGGTGGCTGGCCGGCCGCCGGGTGGGCGGCGAGCTGACCGACCCGGTGCTGCTGCGGCATCTGCTGTGGATCGCCGTCGCCTCGAACCTGCCGCTCCAGCTCCACGCCGGGCTCGGTGAGCCCGGCCAGCGCATCGACCGCACGGATCCGGTGCTCCTGACGGACTTCGTCCGCGCGACGGCGGGCCTCGGCACGGACCTGATCCTCCTGCACGGCTACCCGTACCACCGCCACGCCGCCCATCTGGCCGGCGCCTTCCCGCACGTCTACGCCGACTCGGGAGCCGCCCTGGTCCGCACCGGCGCCCGCGCCGCCACCGTCCTCGCCGAGATCCTGGAGCTGGCCCCCTTCGGCAAGATCCTCTTCTCCAGCGGCGCCCACGGGCTGCCCGAACTGCACGTCGTGGGCGCGCGACTGTTCCGCGAGGCGCTCGGGCGGGTGCTCGGCGGCTGGGTGGCCGAGGGGGCGTGGGCCCTGTCGGACGCGCAGCGGGTGGCGGGGATGGTGGCGGCGGGCAACGCACGGCGGGTGTACGGGCTGGCGTGAGCTGTACAGACTGGGGCCCATGCCGACCGACGCCTTGCTCGCCCGTTTCCTCGACGCACTGACCCCACTGGACCCCGTGGCCGTCTGGGCGCACGGCTCACTGGCCGGGGGCGACTACCAGGAGGGCCGCAGCGACCTGGATCTGATCGCCGTACTGCCCCGTCCGGTGCGGCTCGCGACCGTACGGACCGTCGTCTCCCTGCACCGGCGGCTGCGCGCCGAGCCGCTCGCGGACAAGCTGCACTGCAGCTATCTCACGCCGGACACGCTGGACGACGCCGGGCACAGACACCTGACCTGGGCGCACGGGCATGTGATGCGGCGGACGGTCACGCCCGTCACCCGGCGCGAACTGCACGCCTTCGGGCGGGTGCTGCGGGGCGGGAGCCCGGCCGGCCTGCTGCCCCCGGTGCCGGACGCCGTGCTCGCCGAGTTCGTCGTGCGCGACCAGCGCGACTACTGGCGGCCCGCGGTGGACAGAGCGCGGCTGTGGACGCGGGACATCTGGGTCGACCTCGGGCTGATCACCTTCGCCCGGGCCGGCGTCACCCTGCGGGAGGGCCGCCTCATCTCCAAGCGGGAGGCACTGGAGCTGCTGCCGGGGCTGGGGGCGCCCGCCGAGGTGGTCGAGGACATCCGCAGACGGCGCTACGACGAGCCCACGGCGCCGCCCACCGACGGGTGGACGGCGCGCAGGAGCGCCCTGACCAGGAGCTACCTGGGCCCGGCGATCGACGAGCTGGTGGCGGCGTACGGCTGATCCGGCAGCCGGACCTCCGCCGCCGGCCGCTCCCGCAGCGCCAGCAGCACCCGGAGCACCCCGATCCACACCAGACACGAGCCGAGCATGTGCAGGCCGACCAGGGCCTCGGGGAGGTTGGTGAAGTACTGGACGTAGCCGATGACGCCCTGGGACAGGAGGATCAGGAAGAGCTCGCGGGTGCGGGCGAGCGGGCCGGGCGGGGCGTCCACCGCCCTGAGGATGAACCACAGGGCGAAGCTCAGGGTGACCACGATCCACGCCAGCACGGCGTGCAGCTTGGCGACCGTCTCCCAGTCCAGCGGCATCCGCTCGACCTCGCTGGAGTCACCGGCGTGCGGGCCGGAGCCGGTGACCACCGTGCCGACCGCGATCAGCAGCACGGAGGCGAGCACCAGGAACCACACCAGCTGCTGCACCGGCTTGCCGACCAGCGGCCGGGGAGCGCCGTCGCCCTCACGGGTGCGCTGCCACATCACGGCCGCGACCGCGATCAGCGCCGACGCGAGCAGGAAGTGGGCCGCCACGGTGTACGGGTTGAGGCCCACCAGCACCACGACGCCACCCAGCACCGCGTTGCTCATGACCAGCCAGAACTGCAGCCAGCCGAGCCGGGTGAGGCTGCGCCGGCAGGGCTTCTCGGAGCGCGCGGCGACGATCGCCCAGCCGATGGCGGCGCACAGCACATACGTCAGCATGCGGTTGCCGAACTCGATGGCGCTGTGGAAGTTCATCTCTCCCGTGGGCGCGAGCGAGTTGGCGGTGCACTTGGGCCAGGTCGGGCAGCCGAGACCGGAGCTAGTCAGCCGCACCGCGCCGCCGGTGACCACGATGACCACCGACATGACGAGCGCGGAAAGAGCCGACCGCTGGACCGTCCGGGGCTGCGGGGTCCAGCGCGCGGCGGTGAAGGCTAGGGGGTTGCGCACGGCCGCCAGGGCGTCGGCGCGGGTCATCTTCGGCACGGACCCCATCGTAGGCGGCCGCTTGTGCACGCTTTCACGAGGGTCCCCGCCGGCCCTCGTCCCCGGCTCACGCGCCGCTCACTCCCAGCGGAAGAACCGGCCGGCCAGCGCCAGCCCGACGACCGCCCACACGCCCAGGATCCCCAGGTCGCCCCACGGCATGGCGGCGCCGTGCCGGAGCACGTCCCGCAGACCGTCCGACAGGGCCGAGATGGGCAGCAGGCGCAGTACGTCCTGGGCACCCTGGGGGAACTTGTCGAGCGGGACGACGACCCCGCCGCCGACCAGGAGCAGCAGGAAGACCAGGTTGGCCGCGGCCAGGGTCGCCTCCGCCTTCAGGGTGCCCGCCATGAGGAGGCCCAGCCCCGAGAAGGCGGCCGTGCCCAGGACCAGCAGCAGGAGGACGGCGAAGGGGTCGCCGTGCGGTGACCAGCCCAGGGCGAAGGCGATCACCGTCAGCAGCACGACCTGCAGCGCCTCCGTGACCAGCACCGACGCCGTCTTGGCCGTCATCAGGCCCCAGCGGGGGAGCGGGGAGGAGGCCAGGCGCTTCAGGACGCCGTAGCGGCGTTCGAAGCCCGTGGCGATCGCCTGGCCGGTGAAAGCCGTGGACATGACCGCCAGGGCCAGGATGCCGGGGGCGAGGAAGTCGACCGACTTGCCCGCGCCCGTGTCGACGATGTCCACCGAGCTGAACAGAAGCAGCAGCAGGGCCGGGATCACGACCGTCAGCAGGAGCTGCTCGCCGTTGCGCAGCAGCATCTTCGTCTCCAGCGCGGCCTGGGTCGCGATCATGCGGGGGAGCGGGGCCGCGCCGGGCTTCGGCGCGTAGGTACCGGTGGCCGTCGTCATGAGCGCAGCTCCTTGCCGGTGAGCTCCAGAAACACGTCTTCGAGGGTGTGCCGCTCCACCGAGATCCGGTCCGGCATCACACCGTGCTGTGCGCACCAGGACGCCACCGTCGCGAGGAGCTGGGGGTCGACCTTGCCGACGACCCGGTACGAGCCGGGAGTGAGCTCCGCCGCCGAGCAGTCGGCGGGGAGGGCCTTGAGCAGCGAACCCACGTCCAGGCCGGGACGGCCGACGAAGCGCAGGGTGTTCTCGGCGCCGCCGCGGCACAGCTCCTCCGGGGAGCCCTGGGCGATGACCCGGCCGGCGTCGATGATGGCGACGTCGTCGGCGAGCTGCTCGGCCTCCTCCATGTAGTGCGTGGTGAGGATCACGGAGACGCCGTCCGCGCGCAGGTCGCGGACCAGGTCCCAGGTGGCGTGGCGGGCCTGCGGGTCGAGGCCGGCGGTCGGCTCGTCGAGGAACACCAGCTCGGGGCGCCCCACGATCGCCATGGCCAGCGCCAGTCGCTGCTGCTGGCCCCCGGAGAGCCGGCGGTAGCTCGTACGGCCGCAGGAGCCGAGGCCGAGACGTTCGATCAGGGCGTCCACGTCCAGCGGGTGCGCGTGCAGCTTCGCCACATGGCGCAGCATCTCGTCCGCCCGCGCGCCGGAGTAGACCCCGCCGGACTGCAGCATCACACCGATCCGGGGATGCAGCTCACGGGCCTGCCGTACCGGATCGAGGCCGAGCACGCGCACCGTGCCGGAATCCGGTCTGCGGTACCCCTCGCACGTCTCCACGGTGGTCGTCTTGCCCGCGCCGTTCGGGCCGAGTACGGCGGTCACACCCGCCTGGGCCACCAGGTCGAGGCCGTCCACGGCGGTTTTCGTGCCGTACCGCTTCACCAGGGCCTGAACCTGGAGCACGGGCTCACTTCGCATGGGCCAGAGTCTAGGTTCGGGGTCCGCGCCGCCGACGGGCGGGTGCAGGATCTCCACTCGGAGGCGGCTCCTCCGCACGGGAGCGGTGCAGCGCGAGCCACCGCTGCGCGTACGCCACCGCGTCCGCCACGGGGAACAGCCGTGTGGGGGCGGCGCCCACCTCGCCCCGTACGACGGGACGGTCCCGTTCGAAGTCGTAGCCCAGCTCGTCGAAGCGGTCCGAGGTGATCGACACCTCGGTGACCGTCTCCCAGCCGCCACCGGGTGCGGGGCGGCCGACCGTGACGCGGGGGGACGGTATGCGGTATTCGGCCAGGTGGAAGGCGGTGCACGAGCCGTAGCCCGCACCGAGCAGCAGCACCCGCGCGGCCAGCCGTTCCAGCCGGGCCAGCGGGCTGCGCTCGCCCAGCCGGCAGTCCGGCGCGTGGCCCTCGACGATGTCCGCCGCGCCCGGGCCGAGCGCCGCGAAGGACGTCTGCGGGTGCGCGCTGCGCAGGGCGCCGGGCCAGGTCCGTACGGTCTCCGGGATCACCCCGACCCCGCGGCTGGGGGTGATCAGGGGGTCGTACGGAGGCATGGTGGCCCGGATCCGGTCCCACCACTGCTCGGGCACCGGCGGGTCGGACCACAGGGCCGGGTCCGAGAGGTCGCCGGTCTGGGTGGGGACGACGAGGGTGCCCCGCGGGCCAAGGGCGTCCAGCAGTCCCCGGACGACCGCGACGGCACCTCCGTTGACCCAGCCGAGGCTGCTGAGGGAGGAGTGCACGAGGAGCGTCTCGCCGCTCTCCACACCCAGCAGGCGCAGCTGTGCGGCGACTGTGTCCCGAGTGACAAGAGGGCCGGTCGGAGGGGGTGTCGGCATGGTGGGGGAGTCTGCCGGAACGAGGCCGGGCCCGCCATCGGTCTGATCGATCAAAGATCGTTCCCGCAGGTCGGATTAGGTGAACCTAAGTGACGCAGTGCACCGTCCGGCGGCCCGGACGTGGGTTGCCCGCCCCTGAGGAATTACGCAACAATGGCGTTGTGAAAAACGTCGGCGAGGCTCTGGAGACCCCCACGGGGGCCCAGCAGGACGAGCACGCGACCGGTGAGCGCTCCACGCGCAACCGGGTCGCGCGCTCGATCCTGGACCACGGCCCGTCGACCGTCACCGAGCTGGCCGGCCGCCTTGGTCTCACCCCCGCGGCCGTACGACGGCATCTGGACGCGCTGGTCGCCGACGACGTCGTGGAAGCCCGTGAGCAGCGGGTGTACGGCACGCGCACGCGTGGCCGTCCCGCCAAGGTCTTCGCGCTCACCGACTGCGGCCGCGACGCCTTCGACCAGTCCTACGACAAGCTCGCCGCGGACGCCCTGCGCTGGATCGCGGAGCGCTTCGGCGGGGACGAGGCGGTCGTCGCCTTCGCGCGCGCCAGGATCGCCGAGCAGGCCGACGCCTACCGCAGGGCCGTGGAGGCCGCCGCCCCCGAGGAGCGCACGGAAGCCCTGGCCAAGGCCCTGAGCGCGGACGGGTACGCTGCTACGGCGCGCAGCGCACCGGTCGGCGAGCAGCTGTGCCAGCACCACTGCCCCGTCGCCCATGTCGCGGAAAAGTTCCCCCAGCTCTGCGAGGCGGAGACCGAGATCTTCTCCCAGCTGCTGGGTACCCACGTCCAAAGACTGGCGACCATCGCGCACGGTGACGGCGTCTGCACGACGTTCATCCCCAAGATTTCCCACATGTCTCACAACGCATCCGCAAGCACGGCCGGGAGGAACCCCGAATGACTCTCCCCATCGAGGAGACCGCCCACCCCGAGCTCGAAGGTCTGGGCACGTACGAATACGGCTGGGCGGACTCCGACGAGGCCGGTGCCTCTGCCAAGCGCGGTCTGAGCGAGGACGTCGTCCGCGACATCTCCGCCAAGAAGAACGAGCCGGAGTGGATGACCAAGCTCCGCCTCAAGGGCCTGCGCCTGTTCGACAAGAAGCCCATGCCGAACTGGGGCTCCGACCTGTCGGGCATCGACTTCGACAACATCAAGTACTTCGTGCGCTCCACGGAGAAGCAGGCGGAGTCCTGGGAGGACCTGCCCGAGGACATCAAGAACACGTACGACAAGCTCGGCATCCCCGAGGCGGAGAAGCAGCGCCTCGTCGCCGGTGTCGCGGCCCAGTACGAGTCCGAGGTCGTCTACCACCAGATCCGTGAGGACCTGGAGGAGCAGGGCGTCATCTTCCTGGACACCGACACCGCGCTGAAGGAGCACCCGGAGCTCTTCAAGGAGTACTTCGGGACCGTCATCCCGGTCGGCGACAACAAGTTCGCCTCCCTGAACACGGCCGTGTGGTCGGGCGGCTCCTTCATCTACGTCCCGCCGGGCGTCCACGTGGAGATCCCGCTCCAGGCCTACTTCCGTATCAACACGGAGAACATGGGCCAGTTCGAGCGGACCCTGATCATCGTCGACGAGGGTGCCTACGTGCACTACGTCGAGGGCTGTACGGCCCCGATCTACAAGTCGGACTCGCTGCACTCCGCGGTCGTCGAGATCATCGTCAAGAAGAACGCCCGCTGCCGCTACACGACCATCCAGAACTGGTCGAACAACGTCTACAACCTGGTCACCAAGCGCGCCGTCGCCTACGAGGGCGCCACCATGGAGTGGATCGACGGCAACATCGGCTCCAAGGTGACGATGAAGTACCCGGCCGTCTACCTGATGGGCGAGCACGCCAAGGGCGAGACCCTCTCCATCGCCTTCGCGGGCGAGGGCCAGCACCAGGACGCCGGCTCCAAGATGGTCCACATGGCGCCGAACACCTCCTCCAACATCGTCTCCAAGTCGGTGGCGCGCGGCGGTGGCCGTACCTCCTACCGCGGTCTCGTCGAGATCGGCGAGGGCGCCCACGGCTCGAAGTCCAACGTGCTGTGCGACGCGCTGCTCGTCGACACCATCTCCCGCTCCGACACGTACCCGTACGTCGACGTCCGCGAGGACGACGTGTCCATGGGCCACGAGGCGACCGTCTCCAAGGTCTCCGAGGACCAGCTCTTCTACCTGATGAGCCGCGGTCTGAGCGAGTTCGAGGCGATGGCGATGATCGTGCGCGGCTTCGTCGAGCCGATCGCGAAGGAGCTGCCGATGGAGTACGCGCTGGAACTCAACCGGCTGATCGAGCTCCAGATGGAAGGCGCGGTCGGCTAAGGCCCCGACCGCCGTCCCCATCACGTCACTTACGCAGGAAAGAGAGCAGACCGACAGCCATGGCTGAGGCCCAGAACTCCCCCACCTCCGGCTTCGCTCCGGCGGGGGGACCCCCACCGGTGGGTTCCACCACCGCCGGCTCGATCGCGGTGGCCGCCGAGTCGACCGTCGCCACGCGCATGAGCGCGCCCCCGTCCTTCGACGTGGCGGACTTCCCCGTCCCTCACGGCCGTGAGGAGGAGTGGCGGTTCACCCCGCTGGAGCGCCTGCGCGGGCTGCACGACGGCACCGCCGTCGCGACCGGCGAGGGCGTGACGGTCGCCGTCGAGGCCCCCGAGGGCGTCACCGTCGAGCTCGTCGACCGCGACGACCCGCGCCTCGGCAGGGCCGGCACCCCGGTGGACCGCATCGCCGCGCAGGCGTACTCCGCGTTCGAGAAGGCCGGCGTGGTCACCGTCCCCAAGGAGACGGTCCTCACCGAGCCCATCCGGATCGCCGTGCACGGCGAGGGCGGCACCCGCTTCGGCCACCAGGTCGTCGAGCTGGGCGCCTTCGCCGAGGCCGTGGTCGTCATCGACCACACCGGTGACGCCGTGCTCGCCGCCAACGTCGACTACGTCCTGGGCGACGGCGCCAAGCTGACCGTCGTCTCCGTCCAGGACTGGGACGACAAGGCCGTGCACGTGGCCCAGCACAACGCGCTGATCGGCCGGGACGCCTCCTTCAAGTCCGTGGTCGTCACCTTCGGCGGCGACGTCGTACGACTGCACCCGCGCGTGCAGTACGCCGGCCCCGGCGGTGAGGCCGAGCTGTTCGGGCTGTACTTCACGGACGCAGGCCAGCACCAGGAGCACCGCCTCCTGGTCGACCACAACGTCCCGCACTGCAAGTCCAACGTCGTCTACAAGGGCGCGCTCCAGGGCGACGACGCGCACGCCGTGTGGATCGGTGACGTGCTGATCGAGGCCAAGGCCGAGGGCACGGACACCTACGAGATGAACCGCAACCTGGTGCTGACCGACGGCGCCCGCGTCGACTCCGTGCCGAACCTGGAGATCGAGACCGGCGAGATCGTCGGCGCCGGACACGCCTCCGCCACCGGCCGCTTCGACGACGAGCAGCTCTTCTACCTGATGGCCCGCGGCATCCCGGCCGACGAGGCCCGCCGTCTGGTGGTCCGCGGCTTCTTCGCCGAGCTGGTCCAGCAGATCGGCGTCGACGACATCGAGGCGCGGCTGCTCGAGAAGATCGAGGCCGAGCTGGAGGCCACCGTCTGATGGCCTTCGTACGCGCATGTGCGCTGAGCGAGCTGGAGGAGGACACCCCGAAGCGGGTGGAACTCGACGGCACGCCGGTGTCCGTCGTGCGGACCGCGGGCGAGGTCTTCGCGATCCACGACGTCTGCTCGCACGCGAACGTCTCGCTCTCCGAGGGCGAGGTGGAGGACTGCCAGATCGAGTGCTGGCTGCACGGCTCCAGCTTCGACCTGCGCTCCGGCAAACCGTCCGGCCTTCCCGCGACGCGCCCCGTCCCCGTATACCCCGTAAAGATCGAAGGGGACGACGTGCTCGTCTCCCTCAACCAGGAGTCCTGAGGCACCCATGGCAACGCTTGAAATCCGAGACCTGCGCGTCACCGTCGAGGCCGACAACGCCACGAAGGAGATCCTCAAGGGCGTCGACCTGACCGTGAAGCAGGGCGAGACGCACGCCATCATGGGCCCCAACGGCTCCGGCAAGTCGACCCTCGCCTACTCCCTCGCGGGCCACCCGAAGTACACGATCACCGGCGGCACCGTGCTGCTCGACGGCGAGGACGTCCTGGAGATGTCCGTCGACGAGCGCGCCCGCGCGGGCCTGTTCCTGGCGATGCAGTACCCGGTCGAGGTCCCCGGTGTGTCGGTCTCCAACTTCCTGCGCACCTCCGCCACCGCCATCCGCGGCGAGGCCCCCAAGCTGCGCACCTGGGTGAAGGAGGTCAAGGAGGCCATGGAGCGCCTCAACATGGACCCCTCCTTCGCCGAGCGCAACGTCAACGAGGGCTTCTCCGGCGGTGAGAAGAAGCGCCACGAGATCCTTCAGCTCGAACTGCTCAAGCCGAAGGTCGCGATCCTCGACGAGACCGACTCCGGCCTCGACGTCGACGCCCTTCGCATCGTCTCCGAGGGCGTCAACCGCGTCCGTGAGACCGGCGAGGTCGGCACCCTGCTGATCACGCACTACACGCGCATCCTGCGCTACATCAAGCCCGACCACGTGCATGTGTTCGCGGGCGGCCGGATCGTCGAGTCGGGTGGCCCCGAGCTCGCCGACAAGCTGGAGGCCGAGGGCTACGAGGCTTACACGAAGGGTGGCGCATCCGAGTGACCCAGCTGCCGGGCCTCCTCGACGCCGAGGCGATCCGCAAGGACTTCCCGATCCTGGACCGGCTGGTCCACGACGACCGGAAGCTCGTGTACCTGGACAACGCGGCGACCTCGCAGAAGCCGCGCCAGGTACTGGACGCCCTCGCCGAGTACTACGAGCGCTACAACGCCAACGTCCACCGCGGTGTGCATGTGCTCGCCGAGGAGGCCACGGCGCTGTACGAGGGAGCGCGTGACAAGGTCGCCTCCTTCATCAACGCGCCCAGCCGCGACGAGGTGATCTTCACCAAGAACGCCTCCGAGTCGCTCAACCTCGTGGCCAACATGCTCGGCTGGGCCGACGAGCCCTACCGCGTGGACCACGAGACCGAGATCGTCATCACGGAGATGGAGCACCACTCCAACATCGTCCCGTGGCAGCTGCTCTCGCAGCGCACCGGCGCGAAGCTGAAGTGGTTCGGCCTCACCGACGACGGCCGTCTCGACCTGTCCAACATCGACGAGATCATCACCGAGAAGACGAAGATCGTCTCCTTTGTGCTGGTGTCGAACATCCTGGGCACGGTCAACCCGGTCGAGACGATAATCCGGCGCGCACAGGAAGTCGGCGCGCTCGTCTGCATCGACGCCTCCCAGGCCGCCCCGCACATGCCGCTGGACGTACAGGCCCTCCAGGCCGACTTCGTGGCCTTCACCGGCCACAAGATGTGCGGCCCGACCGGTATCGGTGTCCTGTGGGGCCGCCAGGAACTCCTCGAGGACCTGCCTCCGTTCCTGGGCGGCGGCGAGATGATCGAGACGGTGTCGATGCACTCCTCGACCTACGCTCCCGCACCCCACAAGTTCGAGGCGGGTACGCCGCCGATCGCGCAGGCCGTGGGCCTGGGCGCGGCGATCGACTACCTGAACTCGATCGGCATGGACAAGATCCTCGCCCATGAGCACGCGCTGACCGAGTACGCGGTCAAGCGGCTGTCGGAGGTCCCGGAGCTGCGCATCATCGGCCCGACGACGGCCGAGGACCGCGGCGCGGCGATCTCCTTCACGCTCGGTGACATCCACCCGCACGACGTGGGCCAGGTCCTCGACGAGCAGGGCATCGCGGTCCGCGTCGGCCACCACTGCGCGCGCCCCGTCTGCCTGCGCTACGGAATTCCGGCGACCACGCGAGCGTCGTTCTATCTGTACTCCACTCCGGCAGAGATCGACGCACTGGTCGAGGGGCTGGAGCACGTGCGGAACTTCTTCGGCTGAAGGGCGTGAGCTGACACCGTGAAGCTCGACTCGATGTACCAGGAAGTCATCCTGGACCACTACAAGCACCCGCACGGGCGTGGTCTGAGGGACGGCGACGCCGAGGTGCACCATGTGAACCCGACGTGCGGCGACGAGATCACCCTGCGGGTGAGGTACGACGGCACGAGGATCGAGGACGTCTCGTACGAGGGCCAGGGCTGCTCGATCAGCCAGGCCTCGGCCTCCGTGCTGAACGACCTGCTGGTCGGCAAGGAGCTGGCCGACGCGCAGAAGATCCAGGAGACCTTTCTGGAGCTGATGCAGTCCAAGGGCCGGATCGAGCCGGACGACGCGATGGAGGAGGTGCTGGAGGACGCGGTCGCGTTCTCCGGTGTCTCCAAGTACCCGGCCCGGGTCAAGTGCGCCCTCCTCAGCTGGATGGCGTGGAAGGACGCGACGGCCCAGGCACTGGGTGGCGCCGACGCCGAAAGGAAGACGGCATGAGCGAGACCGTTGAGATGAAGCCGGCCTCGGAGGAGGAACTCCGCGAGGCCCTGTACGACGTCGTCGACCCCGAGCTCGGCATCGATGTCGTGAACCTCGGCCTGATCTACGGCATCCACATCGACGACGCGAACATCGCGACGATCGACATGACCCTGACCTCGGCGGCCTGCCCGCTGACGGACGTCATCGAGGACCAGGCCAAGTCCGCCACGGACGGTCTGGTCAACGAGCTGCGCATCAACTGGGTCTGGATGCCGCCGTGGGGCCCGGACAAGATCACGGACGACGGCCGGGAGCAGCTGCGCGCACTCGGCTTCAACGTCTGAGAGACACACGACAGGACGGCGGCGGCACCCTGCGCGAGGGTGCCGCCGCCGTCCTGTCGGTGCTTGTTCAGCCGAGCGGATCCGTCAGACGGAAGAAGAAGTCCTGCCGGTTGGTGGTGTTGTAGCCGTAGGGGTCCAGATGCAGCTGGAAGTCCTTGTGGCGCAGCGCGTAGTTCGGGTAGTTCACCGACTGGAGCAGCACCGCGCCCGGATAGCCCGAGTACTGGGGGCAGAAGGTCGCGTCCTGCTTGAACAGGTTGGAGCCGTCGTTGCGTTCGTCGCGCAGCACGAAGTCGCGGTGGCGCAGGTACTTGCCGTCATGCGTGAGGAACGAGTAACAGGAGCTGTTGGCGAGTCCCTTGACCAGCTGGAAGGTCGAGTCCTGCCGGGACTCCGAGCCGCGGGGCGGGTCGAGGTCCACGAAGTCGCCGCTCACGTGCCAGTAGCGGTCGGGGTAGTTCACCGACTGCACGGACCGGTAGGTCGCCGAGGGGTTCGGCTTCGCGGGGGAACTCGCCTTGTGCGTCGGGGACTTCGCGGGCTTCGAGCCCGTGGCCGCGGACGGTGAGCCGTTCTCCTGGACCTGCGGTGAGCTGCTGGGCCGTGTCGACGACATCCCGCTCCTGCCGTCCGGCGGTGCCGTGGCGCTCTTGGTGGAGGGGGAGGCGAAGGAGATGAGACCCGGCGCGGTCGACGCGGGCGCCGGGTCCTTCGAGGCGTGTGACTTCTTGTCAGAGTCGTTGTCCATGACGGATATCCACGTCACGCACGTGATGACCGTGGCTATGGCCAGCGCGCCGGCCAACCAGAGTCTTCGGGTTCCCGGTGCGCGGGACGTGTCAGGGGCCCAGCCGTTCTCCCAGGGTTGTTGGCGAGGTGGCTCGGGCGTCATTTCTGGCATGCGCGGTTCCTCCAGCGGCGCCCAGGGCGGCGGCCGGGGGTGTGAGGGTGAGGTGAGTGAACGGTGAAACCTTAGTGGAGCAGGTGGTGTACGGGGAGATGTTTCAGCGAGCGGTTTCCGTGAATCTTGAACCTTCCTGGGGATCTCTCTACAGGACTTCGCACGCCCTCCGTGGGGCCGTGTCGTACTCGTGATGTGTACTGTCGTACACATTTCTTGTGTACGCTAGTACACATGGGTTATCTCTTGCTCGGCGCGGCCATCGCCGCCGAGGTCGGCGCGACGACCGCGATGAAGTTCAGCGACGGGTTCAGCAGGCTGGTGCCGTCGCTGGTGACCGTCGTCGGTTACGTGGTCTCCTTCGTACTGCTCGCGCAGACGCTGAAGACCATCTCCGTGGGCACCGCCTACGCCATCTGGGCCGGGATCGGCACGGCCGCCATCGCCACCATCGGCCTGCTCTTCTTCGGCGAGGACATGACCGCGGTCAAGGCCGCCGGGATGGCGCTGATCATCGTCGGAGTGGTGGTGCTCAACCTCGGGGGCGCGCACTGATGGCCCGGCGCTTCGATCCCGACCGGCGGCAGCGGATCATCGACGCGGCGATCCGGGTGGTGGGCGAGAAAGGGCTTGCCGGGCTCACCCACCGCACCGTCGCCGCCGAGGCCGATGTGCCGCTCGGCTCGACGACGTACCACTTCAAGACCCTCGACGAGCTGATGGTCGCCGCGCTGCGCCAGGCCGACGAGGGGTTCGCCAAGGCCATCGCCTCCCGCGGCGGGCTCACCGACGCGGATGCCGACCTGGCCGTCGAACTCGCCGGGCTGCTCGGCGACTGGCTCGCCGGCGACCGCACCGGCGTCGAGCTGGAGTACGAGCTCTATCTCGCCGCCCTGCGCCGCCCCGCCCTGCGCCCGGTCGTCGCCGGGCAGATGGCGGAGCTCGCCGACCGACTGGCCCGGCGCACCGACCCGGTCACGGCACGAGCGCTGGTCGCGCTGATGGACGGCATCTGTCTGCAGGTGCTGCTGACGGGGACGCCGTACGACGAGGTGTACGCGCGCGAGGTGCTCGCGCGGGTGATTCCCTGACCCCGCTCTTCGTACGGACTCATGTGCGGACGACGGTCCCGCAGCCGGCGGCGACGCCTGGGGGACGCGGGCCCTGCTCCTCACCCCGGACGAGACCTCGCCCGGCACCTGAGACACCGCCCGCACGGGTTGGCCTGTCCGCCCTTCGGCCGGTTAGGTTGCCCTCATGACCGACACGACTGCTCCCCGTACCACCGGCGCCGTTGCCGCAGGCCTTGCCACCCTCGCCGCGGACGGCACCGTCCTCGACACCTGGTTCCCCGCCCCCTCGCTCGCCGCCGAACCCGGCCCGTCCGGCACCGAGCGGCTCTCCGCGGAGAAGGCCGTGGAACTGCTCGGTGCCGGTGCGGCCAAGGCGATCGGCCCGGACGTACGACGGGGCGTCGAGGTCGTCGCGGTCCGTACGGTCATCTCCTCGCTCGACGAGAAGCCCCTCGACGCGCACGACGTCTATCTGCGGCTGCACCTTCTCTCGCACCGGCTCGTCCAGCCGCACGGGCAGAACCTGGACGGCATGTTCGGCTTCCTCGCCAACGTCGCCTGGACCTCGCTCGGCCCGGTCGCCGTCGACGACATCGAGACGGCGCGCCTCAACGCACGCGCCGAGGGCCTGCACCTCCAGGTGACCTCGATCGACAAGTTCCCGCGGATGACGGACTACGTGGCGCCCAAGGGCGTCCGGATCGCCGACGCGGACCGGGTGCGGCTCGGCGCCCACCTCGCCGAGGGCACCACGGTCATGCACGAGGGCTTCGTCAACTTCAACGCCGGCACGCTCGGCACCTCGATGGTGGAGGGCCGTATCTCCGCCGGTGTCGTCGTCGGTGACGGCTCGGACATCGGCGGCGGCGCCTCCACCATGGGCACGCTCTCCGGCGGCGGCAACGTCCGCATCACCATCGGCGAACGCTGCCTGATCGGAGCCGAGGCGGGCGTCGGCATCGCGCTCGGCGACGAGTGCGTGGTCGAGGCCGGGCTGTATGTCACCGCCGGCACCCGTGTCACCATGCCCGACGGCCAGATCGTCAAGGCCCGTGAGCTCTCCGGCGCCTCCCACATCCTCTTCCGCCGCAACTCGGTCACCGGCACGGTCGAGGCCCGCCCGAACAACGCGGTCTGGGGCGGCCTGAACGAGATCCTGCACAGCCACAACTGAGCGACACACGGCCCTACGGCCACGACGGGCGCCCCTCCGACTGCCCCCGGAGGAGCGCCCGTTTCCTTTTCGCGGATTTCTTTCTCGCCCAGGCATAGCGGCACGCCCCCGCACGCGTCACAGGGGGCACAGGGGCGGACGACCGGTCCGCCCGGGGGAAGAGCGAAGGTGACGATGGATGCCGAGGCGCAGGACAGGTTCCGGGAGTTCGTGGAGCACCGGTCGTCCGCGCTGCTGAAGACGGCGGTGCTGCTGAGCGGCGGCGACCGGCACGCCGCCGAGGACCTGCTGCAGAACGCCCTGATCAAGGCGGCGGGCCGGTGGCAGCGGATCGAGGAGCCCGAGGCGTACGTACGGCAGGTCCTGTACCGGCAGCAGATCAGCCGCTGGCGGCTCAAGTGGCGCAGACGCGAACTGACCGTCGCCGAACCGCCCGACACCGGAGCCGGAACCGACGCCTCTTCCGACGCCGACCTGCGGCTGCTGATGCGCGGCGCGCTCGCCCGGCTCACCGCGCGCCAGCGCACCGTGCTGGTGCTGCGCTATTTCGAGGACCTGCCGGAGGCCGACGTGGCCCACATCCTCGGCTGTTCCGTCGGCACCGTACGGTCCACCACCCATCGCTCGCTGGCCCGGCTGCGGGCGCTGGCGCCCGAACTCGCCGCCCTGGGGCCGGCCGAGGCCGAGGGCCTCTCGTCCCGTGACTACTCGCCCGTGGAGGTGCGTCCGTGAACGTCGACGATCTCGTGCGCGACGCCCTGCGCGAGCAGGCCGCGCAGCCGCTGCCGGCGCCGGGGGGATTCGCCGACCGGGTCCTCGCCGTCCGCAGGAGCCGCCGCAACCGCAGACTCGCGACCGCCGCCGCGGCCACGGCCGCCGTGGTCGCCGTCGCGGTGGCGGTGCCGCTGCTCGACTCGGGCAAGAAGGACGTCCGCCCCTCGGGTGTCGTGGAGCAGCAGGACATCAAGGCCCACCCCGACCAGTCGCCGCCGAAGGACCTGATCGCGGCCGGGAGCACGGCGCTGGCCGCCTACTACGTCCCGGAGACGGTCAGGCTGACCAAGGACACCGGTGTCACCCGGCGCGCCTACTTCCTCCTGAACCCCAAGTCCGGCACGTACGAGAGGACGACGAAGTGGTCCTGGGTCGCCGTCGCGCCCGGCCTGACGACCGCCGCCGTCCTGGAGCAGGACCTGCCCGCCGCGCGGATCGGTCTGCTCGACCTGGCGTCCGGGGAGGTGAAACGGTGGCTTCCGGTCGACCACGGGGTCGGCGGGCTCGCGTTCTCCCGCGACGGCCGCAAGCTGGTCGCGACGACGTACGGCGAGAACCCCGACGCGCTGTTCAAGTCCCAGGGCGGTGGTGACTGGGGACCGAAGATGGAGTCGAGCCGCACCGGTTTCTACGTCGTCGACGTGGCCACCGGGAAGCGGGTGTGGACCGAGGTGAAGCCGAAGACCGACCCCAGCGATCCGATGGGCGGATTCCTCAACGCCCGCCAGGACTTCGCCCTCACCGACGACGGCCGGCACGTCTGGGCCGGGAACCCGGAGGGGGACATCGGCAAGCAGTTCTGGGACTTCACCGGCAAGGAGGTCTCCGCGCCGGTGGGTGACAAGTACCTGGAGTGGTTCGTCGACGCGGGGAAGTCGCCCAGCGGCGGGCTCGTCGCCGGGGACTTCGCGGGCAAGGGCTGGAAGACCTCCTCCTGGCTGGTCGACGCCATGAGCGGCGCCAAGACCGAGGTGCGAGGCCAGCAGCTGCTCGCCTGGGCCGACGAGAGCCGGCTCGTCGCCTGGGACATCGGGAGGAACGACAAGAACGAGTTCCACCAGCGGCTCGTGCTGGTCACGGTCGGCAGCGCGAAGGAGGTGCCGCTGAGCGGCTTCCGCCAGGGGCACGACGGGGACGCCGGCCGCTGGGAGCCGATCTTCGCCGAGCGCTGACGTCAGCCGGCCAGACACTCCTCGTAGGCCGCCAGCAGCCCGTCGACCGTCTTCCGGTCGGCGGGCCGCAGCGGGGCCCGGACCGGGCCCGCGGGCAGGCCCAGTTCATTGAGGAGTGCCTTGGCCGTGACGGTGCCGGGCAGGCCCGCCGCCATCATCGACTCGATGAGCGGCGTGGCGCGTCGCTGGAGGCGGGCGGACACGGGGGTGTCGCCCGCCTCCCACGCGTCGAGAACGGCGCGCAACCGGTCCGGTACGACGTTGGCGACCGTGCTGATCCAGCCGGCGCCGCCCACCGCGGTCAGCGCGAGATTGTGCTCGTCGCAGCCCGCGTAGTACGCCAGCCCGGTGCGCGACATGACCTTCTGGGCCGCCAGGAAGTCGTACGAGCAGTCCTTCACCGCCACGATCCGGGGATGTCCGGCGAGCCGGATCATCGTCTCCGCCTCGATCCGGATGCCGGTGCGGCCCGGGATGTCGTAGAGCACGACCGGCAGTCCGGACGCGTCGGCGACCGTGCGGAAGTGCTCCTCCAGCGCGTCCTGCGGGGGTCTGCTGTAGTACGGGCTGACCACCAGCAGGCCGTCCGCGCCGGCCTTCTCGGCCTCCCGGGCGAGCCGCACGGTGTGCCCGGTGTCGGAGGTCCCGACGCCGGTGACGACCGACGCCCGGCCGCCCACCGCCTCCCGCACAGCCTCGACCAGCGCCGCCTTCTCGGCGTCCGTCGTGGTCGGCGACTCGCCCGTGGTGCCGGACAGCACCAGGCCGTCGCAGCCCCGGGAGACGAGATGGTCGGCGAGCCGCTGCGCGCCGTCGAGATCGAGCCCGCCGTCCGCGGTGAAGGGGGTGATCATCGCGCAGAGGGCGCGGCCGAAAGGAGCGTGAGTCGTCATGGAGTCAGTCTCGACAGCCCGACCGTGAAGCTCCACTTAATTCTTCTACGGGATATGGATAAGAATCGCTACGGTATCCGAGGGGGACCCAGCCGTCCGAGGCCCTATGTCCAATTCGGCCCTTCATGGGTCACCATGGTCAAGACGGTCACCGCCATCGGCCCATGGAGGCGTCATGAAGCTCGGTAAGGCACTGGCCACGGGAGTCGCGGAAGAGCGGCCGCAGGTCCACGAGGAAGAGCTCGAACTCTCCGCGGAGATCACGGAAGAACCGCAGGTCCCCGAAGAGGTCCCGGCGACCCGATGAGACTGCGGCTTCCGGAGGAACGCCCGACGGAGCCGCCGACCGGATACAAGATCGCCCACCCGGTGCTGTCCCAGGACGGCACCCGGGCCGGGTTCACCGGTGTGTCGCTCGGCGGCGCGCTGCCGTACGGAGTGCTGGCCGACGCGTCCTGCGTCTACGGCCTGCGCCACCGTTCACCGCACCGCCGCTGCGACTGCGGCTTCCACTGCGTGCACGACCGTACGACGGCCGAGGCGCTGCTGAGCACGGCCGAGCACCGTGCCGCCCTGTTGCTGGAGGTCTCGGTCCTGGGCCGCTACATCCGCTTCGAGCGCGGCTTCCGCTACGCCCGCCAACGGGTGCGTACGGCCACGGTCGGCCCCTGTGCCTGCGGCGCCATCGCCGTGGCGCTGGCCGACGCGGGCTGGGGCCGGCCCGGCTGGCGGGGGCTGGCACCCGCGTGCGCCGGATGCGTGCGCGGCCGTACGTCCGTCTCGCTCGCGACCTTCGCCCGGCTGGCGGGGGAGGGGCTGCGGGTCGTCGCCGGGGCGGAGGGCGCGCGCCGGGCGGCCGGTCCCGGCGCGGCGGCCGGTCCGGACGCGGCCGATGATCTCGGTGTGCCCGAACTCGTCGCGGAGGCGGCCCTGTTGCAGGCCCGGCTCGACTGGTTCCAGACCCAGCTCGCGCGCCTTCGCGACCCCGGAGCGGGCGGCGGGCGACAGGGGTAGCCGGGGCGGGTGCGGGTACCCGGAGTGTTCCGAACGAGAGGCAACCGAGCGGAACACGACAGGAGGCGACGCCCCGTGACCGGGACCACGCACCCCCGGCCGGTGCACGACGAGCACCGCTCCGTGGGCGAACTCGTCGGCCAGGCCACCGAACAGCTATCCCGGCTGATACGCCAGGAAGTGGCCCTCGCCAAGGAGGAGTTGGCCGTCAAGGGCCGCCGCGCCGGACGCGGTGGCGGACTGCTCGGCGCGGCGGGCGCGTTCGCCTACGCCGGTCTGCTCGCGGCGGCCGGCACGGCGACCGCGGCCCTCTCGCTGGCGCTGTCCGTCTGGGCCGCGGCGCTGATCGTGACGGGGGTGCTCTTCGTGATCGCCGCCGTCCTCGGCGCGACCGGCCGCGCCCAGTTGCGCCGGGCCGCGCCTCCCACGCCGGAGGAGACCCTCGACAGCGTCAGGGCCGATGTCGAGGAGATCAGGGAAAGGGCACACCGATGACGGAGACGGGCGCCAAGGGTCCCGACGAGCTGCGCCGGCAGATCGAGCGGACACGCGGTGAACTCGGTAACCCGGTCGAGGAGTTGGCGGAGAAGATGGATGTGAAGGGTCGAGCACGGGCCCGTGCGGCCGACCTCAGGGACAAGGCGGGCGCGATGACGGTACAGCTCCGCAGCACGGCGGCCCAGGCGGGCCACACCGTGCAGGAGCGGGCCGCGAAGGCGGGCCACCAGGTCCAGGAGCGGGCCACGAAGGCGGGCCACCAGGTCCAGGAGCGGGCCACGAAGGCGGGCCACCAGGTCCAGGAGCGCGCCGCGAAAGCGGGACACCAGGTCCAGGACCGCGCTCTGAAGGCGGGCCACACCGCCCAGGAGACGACCGCCGGCACGGGCCGCAGCCTGGAGCACACGGCGGCCCACACCGTGCCGTGGCCCGCGGGACCCGTCGTGCGGGCGGCGCTGCGCCATCCGCGTCCGGCGATGGTCATCGTGGCGGCCGTCGTGGCGGTCGTGGTGGTGTCGTGGAGGTATCCGAAGCGGTAGGGGCGAACGGAGCGGGACCGAAAGCGGTACCGAAAACGCCGGAGGGGCTGGTCGTCCAGCCTGCACCCTCAAGCGGTTCTACTCGTTCGTGACGGCCTGACGTCCGTGGGTCCGGGGCCG
>NZ_JBEXCS010000023.1:0-105487 GCF_040605395.1 Streptomyces sp. NPDC005648
CCTCCAGCTCCCGCAGATAGCGCAGCCGCTCCTCGATCGTGCGCAGCTGCGCGTCGTCGAGCATCTCGGTCGCTTCCTTGCGGTAGCGGGCGATGAAGGGCACCGTCGAACCGCCGTCGAGCAGCTCCACGGCAGCCCTGACCTGCCGCTCCCGTACGCCGAGCTCCTCGGCGATCCTGCCTTCGATGGACCCTGCTGCCAGAGACCCGGGTGTCGTCACGATCCCGTACCGCCTTCTCACTGAGGTTGCGCGGCAATTGTGGCAGGTGGCACCGACAGCCGGGGATCAGGGCCGCGCCCGGCGGGCCGCGGGGCCGGAATCAGGCCCCGCGCCCGCGGGCGGTGGAGGAGGCTCCACCGAAGAGCCGGGCCAGTGCCCGGAAGGGCAGCGTGACGACGGTGGCGATGGCACCGCCGATCTGGCGCAGGACGTCAGCTATCGCTCGGAACACGAACTTCCCCTTTCCTCTCCCGGCCACGGTGACCGGGAGAGGACCGGGTACCCCGGTTCCCCCGGCCCTTGCCCGGCTGATCGGTACGGGATCAGGAGTGGATCAGCGCTTGCCGATCAGATCCGCCGGAAAGGCCCCCGCGGCCAGCGCCGCCTTCGCGAACGCGGCCCCCAGCTCCGTCAGCCGCTCGACTCCCTCCGCACCCAGATGCTCGTAGGGCGCCCGGTCCAGCCGGTCCGTCTCCGCCTCGATCCGCGCCCGCAGGGCGACCCCCTGCTCCGTCAGCTCGCCTTCCGCGTCCAGCAGCCCGCGCCCCCGCAGCCGCCCGGCCGCCGCGTCCCACTCCTCCCGGCTCCAACCGCGGCTGGCGAACACCCACTTCGGCGCCATTCCCTTCCCGGTCGCGGTGTGGGTCACGACGGCCTCCAGCCCGTCCAGCTCCGCCGACATCAGGGCGGCGAGATGTCCGTCGCCCCGGTGCTCGCGCAGCAGCGTCGCGGCGTGGAAGAAGGCCAGATGCGGCTCCTCGGGCACCGGGAGATCGGCGTGCGCCGAGTACAGGGGCCGCGCGGAACGGCCGCACGCCTCGGTGGCGCGCAGCGCGAGCCGCGCGGCCTCCGCCATCCCCGCCGAGGCCACGGTCCGCTCGCCCAGCAGCCGTCGCAGTGTCGCGTCGGCCGCACGCGCGCGTGCCGCCAGCACGTCCTCGGGGGAGGCGGCCGACCACACCGAGGGCACGTGCCGGGCCACGAGCTCGTACTTGTAGTTGTAGAAGGCCGCGGCCACCGCGCCCGCCCCGACCGGCCCCATCGCCGCGGCCCGCACGGCGAAGTTGACCGCCCTGGGGTGCCGGACGCCGAGGGCGCCCAGCTCCCCGGTGAGGTCGGGCGAGAAGTAGAGCGTCGCGTGCAGGGAGTTGAGCGCGTTGTGGCAGCGCCGGCCGGCGCGGGAATCGTTGACGGCGGTAGTCATGACGAGGACGTTACCGACTGGTCGGTACGGACTCCAGAGGGAGGTGCCGGATACCCGGTGAGCGCCGGCGGCGGGCCCGTACGCGCGTCGAGCGGGTTCACGCCGGTGCGGTCCAGGTGAAGCGTGGCCGGCGGCGCTCCAGGAACGCGGCGACGCCCTCCGCGGTGTCGGCCCCGGCGCGCGCCTGCTTGGTCCAGTACGCGTCCCGGTCCGTCCGCCCGTCGGCGAACTCCTTCGCCGCGGCTTGGGTGAGCTGTGAGCGGGACACCAGGATCCCGCTGAACTCGGCCACACGTTCGGCGAGTCGGCCCTCGGGCAGCACCTCGTCGACGAGTCCGGTGCGCAGCGCGCGCTCCGCGTCGATCAACTCGCCGGAGAAGAGGAGGTACTTGGCGGTGGCCGGGCCCACCAGGGACACCAGCCGGCGGGTGGAGGACGCCGGATAGACGATCCCGAGCCTGGCCGGCGTCACCCCGAACAGTGAACCCTCCTCGGCGAACCGGAGGTCGCAGGCCGCCGCCAGCTGGGAGCCGCCGCCCACGCAGTGCCCCCGGATCGCGGCCAGCGTCGGCTTCGGGAAGGCGGCCAGCGCCTCCTCGGCGCGCACCGCGAGCCCCTGCGCCTCCTCCGGACCGGCCCGCAGCGTGGAGATGTCGGCTCCGGAGCAGAAGGTGCCGCCCTCCCCGGTCAGCACCAGCGCCCGTACCTCGGTGGCGGCGGCGAGCTCGTCGAGCAGCGGAGGCAGGGACGCCCACATCGCGGCCGTCATGGCGTTGAGCTTGCCCGGGTGGTGGATGACGACGGTGGCGACCGAGTCGGCGACCGTGTGCAGCAGCTGGGGCTCCATGGGCCGGATGCTAGCCGTACCGCACGACCGTACGATCAAGACGGGGTCTGACGGAGTCGTCGTGGCCGTCACCAAACCCGTACAACACGAATAGTTCGTGTAGTCGGCTCAAGTGGGACAAGAGCGGTCCCACAACTGACCGTGTCATACGCCGACGGTCATAAACGCTCGATACCAGCTGACTTCTGTTCAGTCCTCCGGCGGAGTGCGGGTCGTTCCCAACACTCGACGTGTGGTGACAATCGAGCGCAAGGGTGGCGACCGGACGATGGAGAACCACGGGCGCGGGTCAGGCTCGCGCCCAGAGGACGGCGCGGAGGAGCCCCTCGAAGAACCGGGGCCGGTGGACCCGCTGCCGTACGAAGGTGTCTGGCGGTTCACCGCTCCCGCCGTGGACGCCTCGGTCCCGCAGGCGCGACACGCCGTACGGGACCTGCTGTACCGCCAGGGTGTGCCCGTCTCGGACGACCTGGTCCACGGACTGCTGCTGATCGTCTCGGAGCTGGCCACGAACGCCGTGAAACACGCGGCGCTGCTGTCGCCGATGCTCGCGGTGGAGGTCGCCGTCGGAGCCGAGTGGGTGCGGGTGTCCGTCGAGGACAACCACCCCTACCGCCCGACCGCCCTGGCGGCCGACCACGGCGGCGAGGGCGGCCGGGGGCTGCTGCTCGTCACCGAGGTCACCCGGGAGGCGGGCGGGGTGTGCGACGTCGAGCACACCGCGAGTGGCGGCAAGGTGATCTGGGCCGCCCTGCCGCTCAAGCCCGTGCGGGTGCCGTGACGGTCACCAGCCGGCGGACGGGCCGGTCAGCTCCCTGACCGCGGGGCGCGCCGCGTCCAGCACGGTCATGAACCAGGACGAGAAGGTGTCCCTCGCGTGCCGCTCCGCCAGCTCGGCGGGGGTGACGTAGGCCGTCGCGCCCACCTCCTCCGGGTCCGGCCGCAGCGGGGCCTGCACCAGCCCGACGAACAGGTGGTTGTACTCCTGCTCGACCAGGCCCGAGTCCGGGTCGGGGTGGTTGTAGCGGACGGTGCCCGCCTCGGCGAGCAGGGAGGGCGAGACACCCAGCTCCTCGTGGGTCCGCCGGGCCGCCGCAGCGAAGGGCGCCTCGCCGGGGTAGGGGTGGCCGCAGCAGGTGTTGGACCACACCCCGGGGGAGTGGTACTTGCCCGCCGCCCGCTGCTGCAGCAGCAGGCGGCCGTGCTCGTCGAAGAGGAAGACGGAGAAGGCGCGGTGCAGCTGTCCCGGCGGCTGGTGGGCGGCGAGCTTCTCCGCGGTGCCGATCGTGACGCCGTCGTCGTCGACCAGTTCCAGCAAAATCGCGTCTGCGGTGCCGTTCGACGGAGTGTGCGTCGCGGTGGCAGGTGTGATCGGCATACCCATCCTTCGCATCGGTCTTCGCGCCCCAAGTCTGCCGTACGAAACCGGCACTCCCGGCACTTCACGGCATGCCCGCATGTCCTGACAGGGGCCCAGTGGTTGATCGTGCCCGGTGCGGTCGGCGGGGAACCGCCCGGGGCGGGCTGTGAGGCTTAACGACGCGGGGGCGCCGCGGATGGCTGCATTCCGGCCATAAGGTGCCCCACCTGCCTCAATGGCACGATCCCGGCTCGTGCGGCAGCTTCTGTGACCGACGGCACTCACGGCCGCGGGCGCGTCAGCGGTCGTGGTGCAGCAGCCAGCCCCGCCAGGCCGACTCCACCATCTCCCGCATCCCGCGCCGGGCGGTCCAGCCCAGCTCCTCGGCGGCTCTCGCGGCGGAGGCCACCGACAGCGGGGCGTCGCCGGCCCGACGGCCCTCGACGACCGGCGTACGGCGGTTGCCGGTCACCTCGCCGACGACCGTGATCAGTTCCCGTACGGAGACGCCCTCGCCGCGTCCGATGTTGACCGTCAGATCGCCGCTCGCGCCCGTCTCCAGCCCGCGTGCCGCCGCCAGATGCGCCTCGGCCAGGTCGGCGACATGGATGTAGTCGCGGACGCAGGTGCCGTCCGGTGTCGGATAGTCGTCGCCGAAGATCCGCGGGGCCTCGTCCCGGGTGAGCCGGTCGAAGACCATCGGGACGATGTTGAAGACGCCGGTGTCCGCCAGCTCCGGCGCCGCCGCGCCCGCCACGTTGAAGTAGCGCAGGCACACCGTGGAGATGCCGTGCGCCCGGCCCGCCGCCCGCACCAGCCACTCGCCGGCGAGCTTGGTCTCGCCGTACGGGTTCACCGGGGCGCACGGGGTGTCCTCCGTGATCAGGGCCACATCCGGGTTGCCGTACACGGCCGCCGACGAGGAGAAGAGGAACCTCCCGATCCCGGCGTCCGCCACCGCCTCCAGCAGCGTCGCGAGCCCGCCCACGTTCTCCCGGTAGTACCGGGTGGGCTGTGCCACGGACTCGGCGACCTGCTTGCGCGCGGCGAGATGGACGACGCCCGTCACCCCGTACTCGGCGAACGTCTGCTTCAGCAGGGCGCCGTCGAGCGTCGAGCCCTCGACGAGCGGGACGTCCGCCGCAAGCCGCTCGGGGAAGCCGGCCGAGAGGTCGTCCAGCGCCACGACCCGCTCCCCGGCCTCCGTCATGACCCGTGCCACATGGGCCCCGATATATCCCGCTCCGCCTGTGATCAGCCATGTCATGGGCGCCCACCCTATGCCGGACCCGCCCGGCGATCCGCAATGTCCGGGATGCCTGATCTGGGAGGCGCGGTTTGTGGCCGGGACCCCGCATCACCGATGATGATCGCGGCAAAGGCCAGTGGAGACAGCGTTGATCGACTCATGAACGGGCGGTGAACGGTGCTCTCCGGGCATCCGATAGCCTCTGCCGACATGCCGCCCGCCTGGTGCAGCCAAGGGGCGCCCCCATCGTGCACATGACCGGCGCCCACGCGTCGGCACCCAGGGAGTGAGTTCGGTTGTCGACCGCCATCCTCACCGGTCAGCCGGTCCCCGGATCGTCGATCGAGGGCGATCTGCGGTCCCTCGGCTTCGACGTCCGGATCGCCACGGACCCGGCCGACGCCGAACGGCTCGTCGCCGAGGCGCCCTGTGACGCCCGGGTCGCCGTGGTCGACGCCCGTTTCGTCGGTCATCCGCACGCGCTGCGGCTCGGCCTGACCGACCCCCGCTTCCCGCTCGCGGCCATCCCCGGCGCCCTCACCGCGCGGCCCGAGGGCCGGGACGCGATCACACGCGCCCTGGCTCGCGAGAACTCCGGCGGCGGCGGCACGGCACTGGCCGTGGAGAGCCTCCCCGACCGTCTCGTCACCGCGCTCGACGACGACGGCGCCCCCGTCCACCACGTCGAGCTGGGCAGTCTCGTCGCCGCCGTCCCGGCCGACCCGCAGACGCGCAACGAGGCCCGGCAGGCCGTCGCCGACATCGACGACGAGGCAATACGCCTCAAGTCGGCGGTGAAGTCCCGCGACGGCTTCTTCACCACGTTCTTCATCAGCCCCTACTCCCGCTACCTCGCCCGCTGGTGCGCCCGCCGCGGTCTGACCCCCAATCAGGTCACCACCGCCTCCCTGCTCACCGCTCTCGTCGCGGCGGGCTGCGCGGCCACCGGCACCCGGATCGGCTTCGTCGCGGCCGGCGTCCTGCTCATCGCGTCCTTCGTACTGGACTGCACGGACGGCCAGTTGGCCCGCTACTCCCTGCAGTACTCCACCCTCGGCGCCTGGCTCGACGCGACCTTCGACCGCGCCAAGGAGTACGCCTACTACGCCGGGTTGGCGCTGGGCGCCGCCCGAGGCGGCGACGACGTCTGGGCGTTGGCGCTCGGCGCGATGATCCTGCAGACCTGCCGTCATGTCGTCGACTTCTCGTTCAACGAGGCCAACCACGACGCCACCGCCAACACCAGCCCCACGGCGGCCCTTTCGGACAAGCTGGACAGTGTCGGCTGGACGGTGTGGGTACGGCGGATGATCGTGCTGCCGATCGGTGAGCGCTGGGCGATGATCGCGGTCCTGACGGCCGTGACGACGCCGCGCATCACCTTCTACGCGCTGCTCATCGGCTGCGCCTTCGCGGCGACTTACACAACCGCTGGCCGGGTGCTGCGCTCGCTGACCCGCAGGGCCCGACGCACGGACCGGGCGGCGAAGGCGCTGGCGGACCTGGCGGACAACGGGCCGCTCGCCTCCCTCCTGGGCCGGGTGAGCCCCCGCCAGCTCGGGGGGCCGTTCCCGATCGCCCTCGCGGGCACGCTCGTTCTCGCCGTGTCCCTGTTCTCCGGTGTGACCTGGGCCCCCGTCGCCGGCGCCTTCGTGTACGCCAACACCGCAGGTCACGCGCTGCGCCGCCCGCTGAAGGGCGCCCTCGACTGGCTGGTCCCGCCCCTGTTCCGCGCGGCCGAGTACGGCACCGTCCTGATCCTCGCGGCCCAAGCGGACGTGAACGGAGCGCTTCCTGCGGCTTTCGGCCTGGTGGCGGCCGTCGCCTACCATCACTACGACACGGTGTACCGCATCCGCGGCAACGCCGGAGCGCCCCCGGCCCGGCTGGTGCGCGCCATCGGGGGGCAGGAAGGGCGGACGCTGCTCGTCACCGTCCTGGCCGCCGCGCTCACCGCCGCGCAGTTCAAGGCCGCGCTCACGGTCCTCGCCGTGGCCGTCGCCCTGGTGGTGCTCGTCGAGAGCATCCGCTTCTGGGTGTCCGCCCATCTGGGCGGCGCGCCCGCCGTACACGACGAAGGAGAAACCGCATGATCGGCCTCGTGCTGGCGGCGGGCGCCGGACGGCGTCTGCGCCCCTACACCGACAGCCTGCCCAAGGCGCTGGTGCCGGTGGGGCCCGCGGGCATAGAGGACTCGATCACGGTGCTCGACCTGACCCTCGGCAACTTCGCCGAGATCGGGCTGAGGGAGGTCGCGGTCATCGTCGGCTACCGCAAGGAGGCCGTGTACGAGCGCAGGGCCGCCCTGGAGCAGAAGTACGGCCTCAAGGTCACCCTCATCGACAACGACAAGGCCGAGGAGTGGAACAACGCCTACTCCCTGTGGTGCGGCCGTGACGCCCTCGCGGACGGGGTGATCCTCGCCAACGGCGACACCGTCCACCCCGTCTCCGTGGAGAAGACCCTGCTCGCCGCGCGCGGTGAGGGCAGGCGGATCATCCTGGCCCTGGACACGGTGAAGAACCTCGCCGACGAGGAGATGAAGGTCGTCGTCGACCCCGAGAAGGGCATGACGAGGATCACCAAGCTGATGGACCCCGCCGAGGCGACCGGCGAGTACATCGGTGTGACGCTGATCGAGGGCGACGCCGCGCCCGAGCTGGCCGACGCGCTGAAGGCGGTCTGGGAGACCGACCCGCAGCAGTTCTACGAGCACGGGTACCAGGAACTCGTCAACCGCGGCTTCCGTATCGACGTGGCGCCGATCGGTGACGTCGACTGGGTCGAGATCGACAACCACGACGATCTCGCCCGGGGACGGGAGATCGCATGCCAGTACTGACCCGGCTGATTCCCTCGCCGCTCGTCGTGGACATCCGTCCGGGTGCCCTCGACGATCTGGCGTGTGTGCTCGCCGACGAGCGCATCTCGACCTCGGGCCGGCTCGCCGTCGCCGTCAGCGGCGGCTCCGGGGCCCGGCTGCGGGCCCGGCTGGAGCCGACGCTGCCCGGCGCCACCTGGTACGAGGTCGGCGGCGGCACCCTCGACGACGCGGTCCGGCTGGCGAGCGACATAAAGGCCGGCCACTACGACGCGGTCGTCGGCCTCGGCGGTGGCAAGATCATCGACTGTGCCAAGTTCGCCGCGGCGCGCGTCGGCCTGCCCCTGGTCGCCGTACCGACGAACCTGGCGCACGACGGTCTGTGCTCGCCGGTGGCGACCCTCGACAACGACGCGGGGCGCGGCTCCTACGGAGTGCCGAACCCGATCGCGGCCGTCATCGACCTGGACGTCATCCGCGAGGCACCGGTGCGGTTCGTGCGCGCGGGCATCGGCGACGCGATCTCCAACATCAACTCGATCGCGGACTGGGAGCTGGCGGGCCGGGTCAAGGGCGAGAAGATCGACGGTCTCGCCGCGGCCATGGCGCGGCAGGCCGGTGAGGCGGTGCTCAGGCACCCGGGCGGGGTCGGCGAGAACGACTTCCTCCAGGTGCTCGCCGAGGCGCTGGTGCTCACCGGTATCGCGATGTCGATCTCCGGAGACTCGCGCCCGGCCTCGGGCTCGTGCCACGAGATCAACCACGCCTTCGACCTGCTCTACCCCAAGCGCGCCGCGAGCCACGGCGAGCAGTGCGGCCTCGGCGCCGCCTTCGCGATGTACCTGCGCGGAGCGCACGAGGAGTCGGCCTACATGGCCGAGGTGCTGCGCAGGCACGGGCTTCCGGTGCTGCCGGAGGAGATCGGCTTCACGGTGGACGAGTTCGTCCGCGCCGTGGAGTTCGCCCCGGAGACCCGGCCCGGCCGCTACACGATCCTCGAACACCTCGACCTCAAGCCCGACCAGATCAAGGACATCTACGCCGACTATGTCAAGGCCATCGGTAGCTGAACTCCGTCCGGTCGTCCACCCCGCGGGGGTGAAGGACCGGCGCAGCGGTGAGCACTGGATGGGACGCCTCTACATGCGTGAGGTGTCCCTGCGGGTCGACCGCTACCTGGTGAACACCAGGGTCACGCCCAACCAGCTCACGTACCTGATGACCGTCTTCGGCGTGCTCGCGGCCCCGGCACTGCTCGTGCCGGGGATCCCGGGCGCCGTGCTCGGTGTGGTCTGCGTCCAGATGTATCTGCTCCTGGACTGCGTCGACGGCGAGATCGCGCGCTGGAAGAAGCAGTACTCCCTCAACGGTGTCTACCTGGACCGGGTGGGCGCCTACCTCACCGACGCCGCCGTGCTCGTCGGCTTCGGGCTGCGCGCCGCCGACCTGTGGGGCGGCGGCCGTATCGACTGGCTGTGGGCCTTCCTCGGCACGCTCGCCGCACTCGGCGCGATCCTGATCAAGGCCGAGACCGACCTCGTCGGCGTCGCCCGCCACCAGGCCGGGAAGCCCCCGGTGCAGGAGTCCGCCGCCGAGATGCGCTCCTCCGGCATGGCGCTGGCCCGCCGGGCCGCGGCGATGCTGAAGTTCCACCGGCTGATCCTCGGCATCGAGGCGTCCCTGCTGATCCTGGTCCTGGCGATCGTCGACCAGGCCCGCGGCGACCTGTTCTTCTCCCGGCTCGGCGTCGCCGTACTCGCCGGCATCGCCCTGCTCCAGACGCTGCTCCACCTCGTGTCCATCCTCGCCTCCAGCAGGCTGAAGTGACCGGCATGAGGGTCGGCGCGGTGATCATCACCATGGGCAACCGCCCCGACGAACTCCGCGCCCTGCTCGACTCGGTCGCCAAGCAGGACGGCGACCGCGTCGAGGTGGTCGTGGTCGGCAACGGCTCACCGGTGCCGGACGTCCCCGAGGGCGTCCGGACCGTCGAACTGCCCGAGAACCTCGGTATCCCGGGCGGCAGGAACGTCGGCATAGAGACCTTCGGCCCCAGCGGCCGCGACGTCGACATATTGCTCTTCCTCGACGACGACGGGCTCCTCGCCCACCACGACACCGCCGAGCTGTGCCGCCAGGCCTTCGCCGCCGACCCCGAGCTCGGCATCATCAGCTTCCGTATCGCCGACCCCGACACCGGGGTCACCCAGCGCCGGCACGTCCCGCGGCTGCGCGCCGCCGACCCGATGCGCTCCTCCCGGGTCACCACCTTCCTCGGTGGCGCCAACGCCGTACGCACCCAGGTCTTCGCAGAGGTCGGCGGCCTCCCGGACGAGTTCTTCTACGCCCATGAGGAGACCGACCTGGCATGGCGGGCCCTCGACGCCGGCTGGATGATCGACTACCGGTCCGACATGGTGCTGTTCCACCCCACCACCGCGCCCTCCCGGCACGCGGTCTACCACCGCATGGTCGCCCGCAACCGCGTCTGGCTCGCCCGCCGCAACCTCCCCGCGCCGCTCGTCCCCGTCTACCTCGGGGTCTGGATGCTGCTCACCCTCCTGCGCCGTCCCTCCCGGTCCGCCCTGAAGGCGTGGTTCGGCGGTTTCCGGGAAGGCTGGACCACTCCGTGCGGGCCTCGCAGGCCCATGCGGTGGCGTACCGTGTGGCGGCTGACCCGACTGGGCCGACCCCCTGTGATCTGACAAGCTCGTTCCTGTGAGCAATCGGCCCCACCAGGGCCCCAGGTTCATGCGATGCCCGCACAGGCCGCGCATCCCGAAGACGAAGGTTTCCACCAGTGAGTGAGACAACGCATGACGGCGGGGTCGCGCTGAGCGCGGCCGTGTCGCCCGACGAGGGCATGACGGTGGCACAGCTCGCCGCCAAGTACGGGCTGACCGTGAGCGGCGCCCGGCCCTCCCTCGTCGAGTACGTCCGCGAGCTCTGGGACCGGCGTCACTTCATCCTCGCCTTCTCGCAGGCGAAGCTGACCGCTCAGTACAGCCAGGCCAAGCTCGGCCAGCTCTGGCAGGTGGCCACACCGCTGCTGAACGCCGGCGTGTACTACTTCATCTTCGGCGTCATCCTGCACGCCAGCCGGGGCATGTCGCAGGACGTGTACATCCCGTTCCTGGTCACCGGGGTGTTCGTGTTCACCTTCACGCAGAGCTCGATCATGACGGGCGTGCGCGCGATCTCCGGCAACCTCGGCCTGGTCCGCGCGCTGCACTTCCCGCGCGCCTCGCTGCCCATCTCCTTCGCGCTGCAGCAGCTCCAGCAGCTGCTCTTCTCGATGATCGTGCTGTTCATCATCGTGATCGGCTTCGGCAGCTACCCGGGAGCGTCCTGGCTGCTGATCCTGCCGATCCTGACCCTGCAGTTCCTCTTCAACACCGGGCTCGCGCTGATCGTGGCCCGCATGGGTGCCAAGACGCCCGACCTCGCCCAGCTGATGCCGTTCATCCTGCGCACCTGGATGTACATGTCCGGGGTCATGTTCTCGATCAACCACATGCTGGCCGGGCGCTCCGAGGCGTTCATCCGCGCGATGCAGGTGAACCCGGCGGCCATCTTCATGGACCTGATGCGCTTCGCGCTCATCGACGGCTACGGCGCCTCCAACCTCCCCCCGCATGTCTGGGGCATCGCACTGTTCTGGTCCGTCGTGGTGTTCCTCGGCGGCTTCGTTTACTTCTGGAAGGCAGAGGAGCGGTACGGCCGTGGCTGAGCTGAACCCCGGGGATCAGATCCCCACCGTCATCGCCGACGAGCTGCACATCGTGTACCGCGTGCACGGCGCGAAGACCGGCAAGGGCAGCGCCACCGCCGCGCTCAGCCGTATCGTCAAGCGGGGCGAGGAGCGCGGGGTGCGCAAGGTGCACGCCGTCAAGGGCGTCTCCTTCGTCGCCTACCGCGGCGAGGCCGTCGGTCTGATCGGCTCCAACGGCTCCGGCAAGTCGACCCTGCTGCGCGCCATCGCCGGTCTGCTGCCCGCCGAGAGCGGCAAGGTCTACACCAACGGCCAGCCCTCCCTGCTCGGTGTGAACGCGGCCCTGATGAACGACCTCACCGGTGAGCGGAACGTCATCCTGGGCGGGCTCGCGATGGGCATGTCCCGGGAGCAGGTCAGAGAGCGCTACCAGGACATCGTCGACTTCTCCGGCATCAACGAGAAGGGCGACTTCATCACCCTGCCGATGCGGACGTACTCCTCCGGTATGGCGGCCCGGCTGCGCTTCTCGATCGCCGCGGCCAAGGACCACGACGTGCTGATGATCGACGAGGCGCTGGCCACCGGTGACCGCAAGTTCCAGGTCCGCTCCGAGGAGCGCATCCGTGAGCTGCGCAAGTCCGCGGGCACGGTGTTTCTGGTCAGTCACAACAACAAGTCGATCCGTGACACCTGCGACCGCGTGCTGTGGCTGGAACGCGGCGAGCTGCGCATGGACGGCCCCACCGAAGAGGTCATCAAGGAGTACGAGAAGTTCACGGGCAAGTAGTCCACCCGGAGCTGGACGCACTGGCCAGGACGCTTGGCAGGGCCCCGCCGCAACCTTCGCGGCGGGGCCCTGCGTCTGCAAAGGAAACGTCAACTCGGTTCACGCCAAGGAATCTTGACGCCAATCGGTGTGTTGTTGTGATGTGCAGGACACCCCAGAGATCCTCGCTGCGTTGTACAACGTAAGCTGTACCGGTCCCGAAACGCGGCAAGTGGGGCGATAATGCGCGACACCCTCAACCGGGACAGCCGTGCGGACGGCCGGGCGGCGTGTCCGAAATAGTGTGTATTGGGTCGGCGGTGTAGAACGGGAGATGTGACGGCAATGGCTACGGAAACTCCCCAGCTCCACGCAGCATGTGCCGTCCCCGCGCCGGGCAGCGGACGGTGACGGGAACCGGCACGTCGCGCGCCGGTGATCCGGAGCGCGACACGCTCGACAAGGCCGCGGGTGAGAACTTCCCCGTGGCGCCTTTCTTCCTGCCCAGGGCCTGGCGCGACGACCTCATGGCGGTGTACGGCTTCGCCCGCCTCGTCGACGACATCGGCGACGGCGACCTCGCCCCCGGCGGCGCCGACGCCCGCCTCCTCGGCGTGCCGCCGAAAGACGCCGAGGACCGCCTGCTGCTCCTGGACGCCTTCGAGGCCGACCTCGACCGCGTCTTCACCTCCGAGCCCCGCCACCCCCTGCTGCGCCGCCTGCAGCCGACGGTCCGCCGCCGCTCGCTCACCCCCGAGCCGTTCCTCGGCCTGATCGCCGCGAACCGCCAGGACCAGCTGGTCAGCCGCTACGAGACCTACGACGACCTGCTCGCGTACTGCGAACTGTCGGCCAACCCCGTCGGCCGCCTCGTCCTCTCCGTCACCGGCACGTCGACCCCCGAGCGCATCCGCCTCTCGGACGCGATCTGCACCGCACTCCAGATCGTCGAACACCTGCAGGACGTGGCCGAGGACCTCGGCCGCGACCGCGTCTACCTGCCCGCCGAGGACATGAAGCGGTTTCATGTCCAGGAGGCGGATCTCGCCACGCCCACCGCGGGGGCATCGGTGCGCGCACTGGTTGCATACGAAGCGGAACGCGCCCGCTGTCTCCTGAATGAAGGCGCCCCCCTGGTGGGTAGCGTCCACGGCAGATTGAAACTGCTGCTCGCGGGGTTCGTGGCGGGGGGAAGGGCGGCGATCAAGGCGATCGCCGCCGCCGAATTCGACGTACTTCCCGGCCCGCCCAAGCCCGGCAAGGTGCAGTTGCTGCGCGAGGTGGGCGTGACTCTGCGAGGAGAGGGGTGATCCGGACCGTGGAGGCCGAACCACACGTGTCCGCACCGGTACTCGCCGCCTACAGCTACTGCGAGGCCGTCACCGGACAGCAGGCGCGCAACTTCGCCTACGGCATCAGGCTGCTGCCGACGCCCAAGCGGAGGGCGATGTCGGCGCTGTACGCGTTCTCCCGGCGCGTAGACGACATCGGCGACGGCGCGCTGGCGGACGACGTCAAGGCCGCGAGACTCGAGGACACCCGTTCGCTGCTGGCGCGGGTGCGCGAGGGCGCGGTCGCCGAGGACGACATCGACCCCGTCGCGGTCGCTCTCGCCCATACCGCGGAGATCTTCCCGATCCCGCTCGGCGGCCTGGACGAGCTGATCGACGGCGTGCTGATGGACGTCCGGGGCGAGACCTACGAGACCTGGGACGACCTCAAGGTCTACTGCCGCTGCGTCGCGGGCGCCATCGGACGGCTCTCGCTCGGCGTGTTCGGTACGGAGGCGGGAGCGCGCGGCGCCGAGCGCGCCTCCGAGTACGCGGACACCCTCGGGCTCGCGCTCCAGCTGACCAACATCCTCAGAGACGTCCGCGAGGACGCCCAGGGCGGCCGTACCTATCTGCCCTCCGACGACCTCGCGAAGTTCGGGTGCTCGGCCGGGTTCAACGGCCCGACCCCACCGGAGGGCTCCGACTTCGCGGGCCTCGTGCACTTCGAAGTGCGACGGGCCCGCGCCCTTTTCGCCGAGGGGTACCGGCTGCTCCCCATGCTCGACCGCCGCAGCGGCGCCTGTGTCGCCGCCATGGCCGGCATCTACCGCCGCCTGCTGGACCGCATCGAGCGCGATCCGGAGGCCGTGCTGCGCGGCCGGGTCTCGCTGCCCGGGCGGGAGAAGGCGTATGTCGCCGTGCGCGGGCTGTCCGGCCTGGACACCCGGCATGTCACACGCAGAACCGTCAGGAGGCGCGCCTGATGGACGCCCGCCCGATGGACAAAAGGGTCCAAGGTGAGTCCGGCGGAGAAAAGCGGCACGCAACCCTCCGGACGGGGACGGCGTCCCTGACTGCGACGGCCGACCGCGCACAGCACCAGCACGGCGGTCGCGCAGGGGAGGGCGCACGATGAGCGACGGCACGCGGTCCGAGGGACCGGACGCCGGCATCCCGGGACGACCCGGGCGGGACGCCGTCGTGATCGGCGGCGGGCTCGCCGGCATCACCGCCGCGCTCGCGCTCGCCGACGCGGGTGTCCGCGTCACCCTGGTCGAGGGCAGGCCGAGACTGGGCGGCCTGGCCTTCTCCTTCCAGCGCGGCGAACTGACCGTCGACAACGGACAGCATGTCTATCTGCGCTGCTGCACCGCCTACCGCTGGTTCCTCGACCGGATCGAGGGGGCGGGGCTGGCGCCGCTGCAGGATCGTCTCGACGTGCCCGTACTCGACGTCGACAAGCCCGAGGGACGGCGGCTCGGCAGGCTGCGGCGCGACGCGCTGCCGGTGCCCCTGCACCTGGGGCGCAGCCTCGCCACCTATCCGCATCTCTCGCTCGCCGAGCGGGCCAGGGTGGGCCGGGCCGCGCTCGCGCTCAAGGGTCTCGACCTCGCCGATCCGGACCTGGACACCCAGGACTTCGGCAGCTGGCTGACCGCGCACGGTCAGTCGGCGCGTGCCGTCGAGGCCCTGTGGGACCTGGTCGGGGTCGCCACCCTCAACGCGGTCGCGGGCGACGCCTCGCTGGGGCTCGCCGCGATGGTGTTCAAGACCGGTCTGCTGTCCGACCCGGGCGCGGCCGACATCGGTTGGGCGCGCGTCCCGCTGGGTGAACTGCATGACCGGCTGGCCCGCAAGGCGCTCGACTCCGCGGGCGTCCGTACCGAGGTCCGTACACGCGTCACCTCCGTCTCTACCCGGAAGAACGGACGGTGGACCGTCCAGGTTCCCGGCGAGACGCTGTCGGCGGACGCCGTGGTGCTCGCCGTACCCCAGCGCGAGGCCCATGACCTGCTGCCCGAGGGCGCGCTCGACGCCCCCGAAAATCTTCTGGACATCGGCACCGCGCCGATCCTCAACGTGCATGTCGTCTACGACCGCAAGGTGCTCGACAAGCCGTTCTTCGCGGCCCTGGGCACCCCCGTCCAGTGGGTCTTCGACCGCACCGACGCCTCCGGACTGCGCGAGGGCCAGTATCTGGCGCTGTCGCAGTCGGCGGCGCGGGACGAGATCGACGAACCGGTCGCCGCGCTGCGCGAGCGCTATCTGCCCGAGTTGGAGCGACTGCTTCCGGGCACGCGCGGTGCCGAGGTGAAGGACTTCTTCGTGACCAGGGAGCGCACGGCGACGTTCGCCCCCACCCCCGGCGTCGGACGGCTGCGGCCCGGCGCCCGCACCAAGGCCCCCGGCCTCTACCTGGCCGGAGCGTGGACCGCCACAGGGTGGCCCGCGACCATGGAGAGTGCGGTCCGCAGTGGTGTGAGCGCGGCGGACGCCGCCCTCGCCGCCCTGGGCCGGCCCCGCCCGAGCCACCTCTTCGAAGTCGAGGAGGCGGCCTGATGCTCGATCAGCACGCGGCAGGCCCCCGCACCCCCGGTACCGCAGAAAAAGGAGACACTGTGCCCACTGTGCCCCCGGCCGAGGCGGCCGCTGAGAGGACCGCGGTGGACGTGACCGCGCTCCTGGAGCGCGGCCGGACCCTTGCCACACCGGTACTGCGGGCGGCCGTCGACCGCCTGGCCCCTCCCATGGACACCGTTTCCGCCTACCACTTCGGCTGGATCGACGCCGACGGCAACCCCGCCGACGGCGACGGCGGCAAGGCCGTCCGCCCCGCCCTCGCGGTGCTCTCCGCCGAGGTCACCGGTGCCGCACCCGAGGTCGGCATCCCGGGCGCCGTGGCCGTCGAACTGGTCCACAACTTCTCCCTCCTGCACGACGACCTGATGGACGGCGACGAACAGCGCCGCCACCGCGACACCGTCTGGAAGGTGCACGGCCCCGCCCAGGCCATCCTGGTCGGCGACGCCCTGTTCGCCCTCGCCAACGAGGTGCTGCTGGAACTCGGCACCGTCGAGGCCGGCCGCGCCACCCGCCGCCTCACCACCGCCACCCGAGCCCTGATCGACGGCCAGGCGCAGGACATCTCCTACGAGCACCGCGACCGCGTCAGCGTCGAGGAGTGCCTGGAGATGGAGGGCAACAAGACCGGCGCCCTGCTCGCCGCCTCCAGCTCCATCGGGGCGGTGCTCGGCGGGGCCGACGACCGCACCGCCGACACGCTGGAGAAGTACGGCTACCACCTCGGCCTCGCCTTCCAGGCCGTCGACGACCTCCTCGGCATCTGGGGCGACCCGGTCTCCACCGGCAAGCAGACCTGGAGCGACCTGCGCCAGCGCAAGAAGTCCCTGCCGGTCGTGGCCGCGCTCGCGGCGGGCGGTGCCGCCTCCGAGCGGCTCGGCGAGATCCTCGCCGCCGACGCCAAGAGCAGCGACTTCGAGAACTTCTCGGAGGAGGAGTTCGCCGCCCGCGCCGCCCTCATCGAGGAGGCGGGCGGCCGTGAGTGGACGGCCGCGGAAGCACGCCGTCAGCACACCATCGCCATCGAGGCCCTGGACGCCATCGAGATGCCCGACCGGGTGCGGGCCCGGTTCGCGGCGCTCGCCGACTTCGTCGTCGTACGAAAGAGATGATCACTATCGGTCGAATAGCCCTCGCGTAGTCGCCGGTCGGTGTCGCGGGAACACGAGCACCGGCCGACGGCGGACCCACAGCAGCACGATGTGAACGACTGCACGAAGGGGAAGCCATGACAGCGACGACCGACGGAAGCACCGGGGCCCTGCCGCCCCGGGCTGCCGCGGCCAGCGAAACCGACAGCACGAGCCCCGTGGTGACCGGGGTGCACGACGTCGCCGTACGCGCGGTACAACGCTCCACCCGCTTCCTGCTGTCCCGGCAGGACGCCGAGGGCTGGTGGAAGGGCGATCTCGAGACCAACGTCACCATGGACGCCGAGGATCTCCTGCTGAGGCAGTTCCTGGGCATCCTCGACGAGTCCACCGCGCACGCCGCGGCCCTGTTCATCCGCGGCGAACAGCGCGAGGACGGCACCTGGGCAAGCTTCTACGGCGGACCGGGCGAACTCTCCACCACCATCGAGGCGTACGTCGCCCTGCGCCTGGCCGGCGACGAACCCGGCGACCCGCACATGGCGAAGGCCGCCGCCTGGATCCGCGGCCGGGGCGGTATCGCCGAGGCCCGGGTCTTCACCCGGATCTGGCTCGCGCTGTTCGGCTGGTGGAAGTGGGAGGACCTGCCCGAACTCCCGCCGGAACTCATCTACTTCCCCAAGTGGATGCCGCTCAACATCTATGACTTCGGGTGCTGGGCACGGCAGACGATCGTGCCGCTGACGGTCGTCTCCGCGAAGCGCCCGGTGCGGCCCGCGCCCTTCCCGCTCGACGAGCTGCACATCGACCCCGACAACCCGAACCCGCCCAAGTCCCTTGCCCCAGTGGCGAGTTGGGACGGCGCCTTCCAGCGGCTGGACAAGGCGCTGCACCAGGTGCGCAAGGTCGTACCACGCAGACTGCGCAAGGCGGCCATGAACTCCGCCGCCCGCTGGATCATCGAGCGGCAGGAGAACGACGGCTGCTGGGGCGGCATCCAGCCGCCGGCCGTGTATTCGGTGATCGCGCTGTACCTGCTCGGCTACGACCTCGAACACCCCGTGATGCGTGAGGGGCTGGCCTCGCTGGACCGTTTCGCCATCTGGCGCGAGGACGGGGCCCGGATGATCGAGGCCTGTCAGTCACCGGTCTGGGACACCTGTCTCGCGACCATCGCGCTCGTCGACGCGGGGGTGCCCGCCGATCACCCGCAACTGGTCAAGGCGGCCGACTGGATGCTCGGCGAGGAGATCGTGCGGCCCGGTGACTGGGCGGTCAAGCGACCCCAACTCCCGCCGGGGGGCTGGGCGTTCGAGTTCCACAACGACAACTACCCCGATATCGACGACACCGCCGAGGTGGTTCTCGCGCTGCGCAGGGTCAGGCACCACGACCCGGAGCGGGTGGAGAGGGCCATCGGGCGGGGGGTCCGCTGGAACCTCGGGATGCAGTCGAAGAACGGGGCGTGGGGCGCCTTCGACGTCGACAACACCAGCCCGTTCCCCAACCGGCTGCCGTTCTGCGACTTCGGAGAGGTCATCGACCCGCCGTCGGCGGATGTGACGGCGCATGTGGTGGAGATGCTCGCGGTCGAGGGGCTCTCGCACGACCCCCGGACCCGGCGCGGCATCGAATGGCTGCTCGCCGAACAGGAGCCGGACGGTTCGTGGTTCGGGCGCTGGGGCGTCAACTACATCTACGGCACCGGGTCCGTCGTACCCGCCCTCGTGGCCGCCGGGTTCCCCGGCTCGCATCCGGCGATCCGGCGCGCGGTCGCCTGGCTGGAGTCGGTCCAGAACGACGACGGCGGCTGGGGCGAGGACCTGCGTTCCTACAAGGAGGCCGAGAAGTGGAGCGGTCGGGGCGCCTCGACGGCCTCGCAGACCGCTTGGGCGCTCATGGCTCTGCTCGCGGCGGGGGAGAAGGACTCCAAGGCCGTCGAGCGTGGCGTCGCGTGGCTCGCGGCCACCCAGCGCGAGGACGGTTCCTGGGACGAGCCGTACTTCACCGGGACCGGCTTTCCCTGGGACTTCTCCATCAACTACCACCTCTACCGGCAGGTCTTCCCGCTGACCGCACTCGGCCGGTACGTCAACGGCGAGCCCTTCTCCGAGAAGAACGGCGAGCCCTTCTCCAGGAGGCCTCTCGCCGGGGCGGAGGGGGGCTGATGGACGCACAGCCCGTTTCGGCCCCGTTGTTGATCGCCTGTGCGCTCGGCATCGAGAGCTTCGCCCTGCGCACCAGCGACCGCGGCGGCGCCGGCGGGCCGGTCACCGTCCTGCGGACGGGCATGGGACCCGAGGCGGCCGATGTGTCGACCGCCCGGATGCTGGCCCGGCCGGACCTCGTGGACGCCGCCGTCCTGGCCACCGGCTTCTGCGCCGGGCTCGCCCCGGGTATGCACCCCGGTGACCTCGTCGTCGCCGAGGAGACCAGGGACCCGCGCGGGACCGTCCCGTGCGTCGGCACCGAACTGCTCGTCAAGGAACTCGTGCGCGCCGTGCCCGGCCGCACCGTCCACACCGGCCCTCTCACCGGCTCCGATCACGTCGTGCGCGGTCAGGAACGGTCGGATCTGCTCGCGACCGGCGCAATCGCGGTCGACATGGAATCGGCGGCGACGCTTCTGAGCGCCGTGCGCGCTGGTGAGCGCCCCGTTGCGGCCGTACGGGTGGTCGTGGACGCTCCTGAACATGAACTGGTCCGGATCGGCACGGTGCGCGGTGGAATATCAGCCTTCCGCGTCCTTCGTTCCGTACTTCCGGCTTTCTTCGAATGGCACCGTTCTTTGCTGCTCCCCAGGAGGTGAGCCAGATGGCCATGCCGCTGCGTCAGTCCATCAAAGTCGCTACTTACTTGGCCGAACAGAAGCTCCGCAAGCGGGACAAGTTCCCGCTGATCGTGGAGCTGGAACCTCTTTTCGCATGCAACCTCAAGTGCGAGGGCTGCGGCAAGATCCAGCATCCGGCGGGCGTCCTCAAGCAGCGCATGCCGGTCGCGCAGGCCGTCGGCGCGGTCCTCGAGTCCGGTGCGCCGATGGTGTCCATCGCGGGCGGCGAGCCCCTGATGCACCCTCAGATCGATGAGATCGTGCGGCAGTTGGTGGCCAAGAGGAAGTACGTCTTCCTCTGCACCAACGCCATGCTGCTGCGCAAGAAGATGGACAAGTTCAAGCCCTCCCCGTACTTCGCCTTCGCCGTGCACATCGACGGGCTGCGCGAGCGGCACGACGAGTCGGTGGCCAAGGAGGGCGTCTTCGACGAGGCGGTGGAGGCGATCAAGGAGGCCAAGCGGCGCGGCTTCCGGGTCACCACCAACTCGACCTTCTTCAACACGGACACCCCGCAGACCATCATCGAGGTGCTCAACTTCCTCAACGACGACCTGCACGTCGACGAGATGATGATCTCGCCCGCCTACGCCTACGAGAAGGCTCCCGACCAGGAGCACTTCCTCGGCGTCGAGCAGACCCGCGAGCTGTTCAAGAAGGCCTTCGCGGGCGGCAACCGCAAGAAGTGGCGGCTCAACCACTCGCCCCTGTTCCTCGACTTCCTCGAGGGCAAGGTCGACTTCCCGTGCACCGCCTGGGCGATCCCGAACTACTCGCTCTTCGGCTGGCAGCGGCCCTGCTACCTGATGAGCGACGGGTATGTGCCGACGTACCGCGAACTCATCGAGGAGACCGACTGGGACAAGTACGGCCGCGGCAAGGACCCGCGGTGCGCCAACTGCATGGCGCACTGCGGCTACGAGCCCACCGCCGTCCTCGCCACCATGGGGTCGCTGAAGGAGTCCCTGCGCGCGATGCGCGAGACGGTCTCCGGAAACCGGGAGTGAGGTCATGACCGCCGTCTCCCTGGGCGTCCCCGAGGTACCGGCCCGGCCGATCGCCGAGCGGCGCGTGTCGCGGCAGATCCATGTCGGGCCGGTGGCGGTCGGCGGCGGGGCACCGGTGTCGGTGCAGTCGATGACGACGACCCGTACCTCCGACATCGGTGCCACCCTCCAGCAGATCGCCGAACTCACCGCGTCCGGCTGCCAGATCGTCCGCGTCGCCTGTCCCACGCAGGACGACGCGGACGCGCTGGCCACCATCGCCCGCAAGTCGCAGATCCCGGTGATCGCGGACATCCACTTCCAGCCGAAGTACGTGTTCGCGGCGATCGAGGCCGGCTGCGCGGCCGTACGCGTCAATCCGGGCAACATCAAGCAGTTCGACGACAAGGTGAAGGAGATCGCGCGGGCCGCGAAGGAGCACGGCACGCCGATCCGGATAGGGGTCAACGCGGGGTCCCTGGACCGGCGCCTGCTGCAGAAGTACGGCCGGGCGACCCCGGAGGCGCTCGTCGAGAGCGCGCTGTGGGAGGCGTCCCTCTTCGAGGAGCACGACTTCCGGGACATCAAGATCTCGGTCAAGCACAACGACCCGGTCGTGATGGTCGAGGCCTACAAGCAGCTCGCGGCCCAGTGCGACTACCCGCTGCACCTCGGGGTGACCGAGGCCGGTCCCGCGTTCCAGGGCACGATCAAGTCGGCGGTCGCCTTCGGGGCGCTGCTCTCGCAGGGCATCGGCGACACGATCCGGGTCTCGCTGTCCGCGCCTCCCGCCGAGGAGGTCAAGGTCGGCATCCAGATCCTGGAGGCGCTGAACCTCAGGCAGCGGCGCCTGGAGATCGTCTCCTGTCCCTCCTGCGGACGCGCCCAGGTCGACGTCTACAAGCTGGCCGACGAGGTCACCGCGGGCCTGGAGGGCATGGAAGTCCCGTTGCGGGTAGCCGTGATGGGCTGTGTGGTCAACGGCCCGGGTGAGGCGCGGGAGGCCGACCTCGGGGTCGCCTCCGGCAACGGCAAGGGGCAGATCTTCGTCAAGGGCGAGGTCATCAAGACCGTGCCCGAGTCGAAGATCGTGGAGACCCTCATCGAGGAGGCGATGAAGATCGCCGAACAGATGGAACAGGACGGCGTCGCGTCGGGGGAGCCGGCCGTCACCGTGAGTTGAACAGCACGGACCGAAGGGGGCCCGAGCGTGACCATTCTGGAGAGCATCCGGGGACCACGCGACCTGAAGGCGCTGTCCGAAGCGGAACTCGGTGAACTGTCCGAGGAGATCAGAGAGTTCCTGGTGCACGCGGTCGCCAGGACCGGCGGACACCTCGGGCCCAACCTGGGCGTGGTGGAACTGTCCATCGCGCTCCACCGGGTCTTCGAGTCGCCCGTCGACCGCATCGTCTGGGACACCGGCCATCAGAGCTATGTGCACAAGATCCTGACGGGTCGCAAGGACTTCTCCAAGCTGCGCGGCAAGGGCGGCCTGTCCGGCTACCCGTCGCGGGAGGAGTCCGAGCACGACATCGTCGAGAACAGCCACGCCTCCACCGCGCTCGGCTGGGCCGACGGGCTCGCCAAGGCCCGTCAGGTGCAGGGCGAGAAGGGCCATGTGGTCGCGGTGATCGGCGACGGCGCCCTCACCGGTGGCATGGCCTGGGAGGCGCTGAACAACATCGCGGCCGCCAAGGACCGGCCGCTGATCATCGTCGTCAACGACAACGAACGCTCGTACGCGCCGACCATCGGCGGTCTGGCCAACCACCTGGCCACCCTGCGCACCACGGACGGCTACGAGAAGGTCCTCGCCTGGGGCAAGGACGTCCTGCTGCGCACGCCCGTCGTCGGGAACACCATCTACGAGTCCCTGCACGGCGCCAAGAAGGGGTTCAAGGACGCCTTCGCCCCGCAGGGCATGTTCGAGGACCTGGGCCTCAAGTACGTCGGCCCGATCGACGGACATGACATCGGAGCGGTCGAGTCGGCGCTGCGGCGCGCGAAACGTTTCCACGGTCCGGTGCTCGTCCACTGTCTGACGGAGAAGGGCCGCGGCTACGAACCCGCCCTCGCCCATGAGGAGGACCACTTCCACACCGTCGGGGTGATGGACCCGCTCACCTGCGAGCCGCTGACGCCCGCCGGCAGCCCTTCCTGGACCTCGGTGTTCGGTGACGAGATCGCCGCGATCGGGGAGGAGCGGGACGACGTCGTGGCGATCACCGCGGCGATGCTGCACCCGGTGGGGCTCGGGAAGTTCGCGGCCCGTTTCCCCGACCGGGTGTGGGACGTGGGCATCGCCGAGCAGCACGCCGCGGTCAGCGCGGCCGGCCTGGCGACCGGCGGTCTCCATCCCGTCGTCGCCGTCTACGCCACCTTCCTGAACCGTGCCTTCGACCAGCTGCTGATGGATGTGGCGCTGCACCGCTGCGGGGTGACGTTCGTCCTGGACCGGGCCGGAGTCACGGGCGTCGACGGGCCCTCCCACAACGGCATGTGGGACATGTCGATCCTCCAGGTGGTGCCGGGGCTCAGGATCGCGGCCCCGCGCGACGCCGACCAGTTGCGGGCCCAGCTGCGCGAGGCCGTCGCCGTCGACGACGCCCCGACGCTCGTCCGCTTCCCGAAGGAGTCGGTCGGCCCGCGGATCCCGGCCGTCGACCGGGTCGGCGGCCTCGACGTCCTGCACCGTGGGCCTGCCACACCCGAGGTCCTGCTCGTCGCCGTCGGGGTGATGGCACCCGTGTGCCTCCAGGCCGCCGAGCTCCTCGAGGCCCGCGGGATCTCCTGCACGGTCGTCGACCCGCGCTGGGTCAAACCGGTCGACCCGGCGCTGCCCGGCCTCGCCGCCGAACACCGGCTGGTGGCCGTCGTGGAGGACAACAGCCGTGCCTCCGGAGTCGGCGCGGCGGTCGCGCTGGCGCTCGGGGACGCAGAAGTCGACGTTCCCGTACGGCGATTCGGCATTCCGGAGCAGTTCCTCGCGCACGCCAAGCGCGGTGAGGTGCTGGCCGACATCGGGCTCACACCCGTGGAGGTCGCCGGCCGGATCAGCGCCAGCCTCGCGGTCAAGGAGGCCGAGGACACCCTCGCCGTCAAGGAGGCGGCCGAGAGCGGCGAGGCGGCCGCGTCAGTCAAGGAGAACGCCGAATGACCAAGGAGTTCGACCTCGGTGCGCTCCTGGCCGAGCGCGGAGCCGAACGCTACGAGCTGCACGGGAGGTACCTGAACCACCAACTCCCGCGCATGCTCCACACCATCGGCTTCGACAAGGTCTACGAGCGCGCCGAGGGCGCCCACTTCTGGGACGCGGACGGCAACGACTACCTGGACATGCTCGCCGGGTTCGGGGTGATGGGCCTGGGCCGCCACCACCCCGTCGTCCGCAAGGCGCTGCACGACGTCCTCGACGCCGGCCTCGCCGACCTCACCCGCTTCGACTGCCAGCCGCTGCCCGGACTGCTCGCGGAGAAGCTGCTGTCGTACAGCCCGCACCTGGACCGGGTGTTCTTCGGCAACAGCGGTACGGAGGCGGTGGAGACCGCGCTGAAGTTCGCCCGGTTCGCCACCGGGAGGCCCAGGGTCCTCTACTGCGACCACGCCTTCCACGGCCTGACCACCGGCTCCCTGTCGGTCAACGGCGAGGACGGCTTCCGGGACGGCTTCGCCCCGCTGCTGCCCGACACCGCCGTCCCGCTCGGTGATCTCGACGCCCTGGCGCGGGAGCTCAGGAAGGGCGATGTGGCCGCCCTGATCGTCGAGCCGATCCAGGGCAAGGGAGTGCACGAGGCCCCGCCCGGCTATCTGCGCGCGGCCCAGGAGCTGCTGCACCGGCACAAGGCGCTGCTCATCGCCGACGAGGTGCAGACGGGCCTCGGCAGGACCGGGGACTTCTACGCCTACCAGCACGAGGAGGGCGTGGAACCGGACCTGGTGTGTGTGGCCAAGGCGCTGTCGGGCGGCTATGTGCCCGTCGGAGCCACGCTCGGCAAGGACTGGATCTTCAAGAAGGTCTACTCGTCGATGGACCGGGTGCTCGTGCACTCGGCGAGCTTCGGATCCAACGCCCAGGCGATGGCGGCGGGTCTGGCCGTCCTGTCCGTCATGGAGAACGAGCAGGTCGTCGCGGGCGCGCGTGCCACCGGCGAGCAGTTGAGGTCCCGGCTCGCCGCGCTGATCGACAAGTACGAGCTGCTCGCCGACGTGCGCGGCCGGGGCCTGATGATCGGCATCGAGTTCGGCAGGCCCAGGTCGTTGAAGCTGCGCGGCCGCTGGACCATGCTGCAGGCCGCGCGCAAGGGCCTGTTCGCGCAGATGGTCGTCGTACCGCTGCTGCAGCGGCACCGGATCCTCACCCAGGTCTCCGGGGACCATCTGGAGGTGATCAAGCTGATCCCGCCGCTGGTCATCGGCGAGCAGGACGTGGACCGCTTCGTGGACGCCTTCACCGCGGTGATGGACGACGCGCACAGCGGGGGCGGGCTGATGTGGGACTTCAGCAAGACACTGGTGAAGCAGGCGGTCGCCAACCGGTAGCAGTGCCGGGCGGGGGAGGCGTGGCCTTTGCCTCTGAGGCAAGAAATTTGCCGCGGAGGCAAGCTTCCGGCTGAATGGAGGCATGAGCTCTTCGGAAGCCGAGGCGGAGCTGCCCTCCGTCGCACCGCAGCTGCGCGCCCTGCGCCGCCGGGCCTCCCTCACCCTGGAGGCGGCGGCCCGCGCCGCCGGGCTGTCACCGGCCCACCTCTCCCGGCTGGAGACCGGTCTGCGTCAGCCCTCGCTGCCGATGCTGCTCGCCCTCGCGCGTATCTACGGTACGACGGTGTCCGAACTGCTCGGCGAGACGGTGGCCGAGCGGGACGCCGTGGTACGGGCCGCCGACATGGAACCGACGGCGGCCGGCGGCTGGACCTACTTCCAGGCCGGCGCGCCCGGCCGGGGGATGCAGGCCCTGCGCGTCCATGTCCCGCACGGCTCGCAGGGCGACATCGTGCGGGTGCACCCCGGCGAGGAGTGGCTGTACGTCCTGAAGGGACGGCTGCGGCTGCGCCTCGGTGACGCCGCGCACCGGCTCGCCCCCGGCGACAGCGCGCACTTCGACTCGCTCACCCCGCACCGCATCGCCGCGCAGGACGACGACGGGGTCGAGCTGCTCTTCGTACACACCCTGCTGCAGAGCCCCACGGCCACCCTGTGCCTGGGCCCCCTCACCGGAGACATGCCATGAGCAACAGCAACATGGAAGAGAAGTTCCCGCGCGCCCTGTGGGTGCGCCTGATCATCTACATCGCCGTGGGCCACCTCTTCGCGGCCTTCATCTACCTGCTGTTCGCGCTGGGCGCGAAGTAGCCCGGGGCCGCGGGCGAGGCGGCCCGCGCCGTCAGTCGAGGAGCCGCTCCCGCAGTCGCGCCCGCACCTGCGGTGTGACACCCAGCCCCTGCTCCAGATAGGAGTCCACACCGCCCCATGTCTCCTCGATGGCCGCGAAGGCCGCCTCCAGATACTCGGCGCGCGCCTCGAAGAGGGGGTTGAGCAACTCCATGACCTCGGGGGAGTAGCCCGCGGCGGAGGAGCTGCTGCGGCGGATCCGGTAGCGGCGGTGCTTCGCGTTGGACTCCAGGTAGTCGGCGACGATCGCCTCGCGCTCGACACCGAGGGCGAGCAGGGTCACGGCTATGGACAGTCCCGCGCGGTCCTTGCCGGCCGCGCAGTGCATCAGGACGGGCACGCTGTCCTCGGCGAGCGCGCCCAGCACGCGCGCGTGCTCTTCGGTGCGCTCCCTGATGATCTTGCGGTAGGAGGCGATCATGCGGCCGGCCGCCTTGCCGTCGCCGAGGATTCCGCGCAGCTGGTCGATCTCGCCGTCCCGGACCATCTTCCAGAACTCGGCGCCGTCGGCCGGGTCGGACAGCGGCAGGTTCACATTGCGGACGCCCGGCAGCTCGACGTCCGGCCCCTCCAGCTTGTGGTCGGCCGTGTTGCGGAAGTCGAAGATCGTGTGCAGCCCCAGGGAGGCGAGGAAGCCGGCGTCCTCCTCGGTCGCGTGCGCGAGGTGACCGCTGCGGAACAGGACGCCGTGCCGCACCCGCCGGCCGTCCACCGTCGGCAGCCCGCCCACATCACGGAAGTTGCGGACTCCGGACAGCTCCGGTTCGGTCGACGGGACCTGCTGCGTCACGAGGGCTCCTCCCGCTCGCCCCGCCGGCTCGGCTCGACGACGGGCACTTCTGTCGACGATACACATGGATTCCTGAGGCAATGAGTTGTCCACAGGCGTTGCAGAGGCACCCCGCCGCCGTCGATGATGTTGGAGATTGATCACCACTGTTCGGAAGTGTGAGGGCTTGATGCTGGAGATCTCCGACCACGGTCGTACCTGGGTCCTGTCCGGGCCGGCCAGCAGCTACGCCGTCCACCTCACCGAGGACGACGAGCTGCTGCATCTGCACTGGGGCCCGCGGATCGCACTCGCCGACGCCGAGGCCCTGGCCGTACGCCCGCTGCCCGTCTACCGGCCCTTCGAGTCCCAGCTCGACGGCCGTGAGGAGTACCCCGTCGAGGGCGGCCCCCGCTTCGTGCGCCCCGCCCTGTCGGTGCGCACCGAGGAGCGGCGCGGCACCGAGTGGCGCTTCGAGGCGTACGAGAGCGACGGCGACGACCTGAGGCTGCGCTTCCGTGACGGCGGGCTGGCCGTGACGCTGCACTACCGGATGCGAGACGACGTGGTGGAGCGGTGGGTGACCCTCGCCAACGAGGGCGCCGCCCTGGAACTCCTGCGCGCCGACGCGGCCACCTGGACCCTCCCCGACCGCGAGGGCTGGCGCCTGTCCCAGCTGCACGGCCGCTGGGCCGCCGAGTCCCTGCTCACCCGGTCCCCGCTCACCTATGGCGAGAAGACCATCGGCAGCCGGCGCGGCCACACCGGTCACCAGCACCTGCCCTGGGTCGCCCTGGACACCGACGCCACCGAGGAGCACGGCGAGGTCTACGGCGCTGCGCTCGGCTGGTCCGGTTCCTGGCGGATCGCGGTGGCGCAACTCCCGGACGCGCGCGTGCAGATCACCGGCGGCGCCGGCTATGACGACTCGGGGCTGCTGCGCCTGGAGACGGGGGAGTCGTACACCACTCCCGTCTTCGCCGGCCTGTGGAGCGACGGCGGCTTCGGCGCGGCGAGCCGGGCCTGGCACGCCTACCAGCGGGCGTATGTCGTCCCGGACGCCGACAAGGACCGTCCGGTGCTGTTCAACTCCTGGGAGGCCACCGAGTTCGACATCTCCGAGGAGCAGCAGGGGGCGCTCGCCCGGCGGGCCGCGGCGATCGGCGTCGAACTGTTCGTCGTGGACGACGGCTGGTTCGGCAAGCGGGTGAGCGACCGCGCCGGACTCGGCGACTGGACGCCCAACCCGGACCGCTTCCCGAAGGGGCTGGGGCCGCTCGCCGACTATGTGCACGGCCTCGGCATGCAGTTCGGCATCTGGGTCGAGCCGGAGATGGTCAACCCGGACAGCGACCTGTACCGCGCCCACCCCGACTGGGTCCAGTACCAACCGGGACGAAAGCGGACGGAGTTCCGCAATCAGCTCGTTCTCAACCTGGCCCGTGAGGACGTCCGGGAGTACCTCTGGGAGCAGCTCGACACGCTCCTCACCAGCGCCCCGATCGACTATGTCAAGTGGGACTTCAACCGCTGCTTCACCGACGCCGGTTGGCCCGGCGACGCCTACCCCCAGCGCCTCTGGGTCGACCACGTCCGCGGCCTGTACGCCCTGCTGGACCGGCTGCGGGCGGCCCACCCGGGCGTCGCCTTCGAGTCCTGCTCGGGTGGCGGCGGACGCATCGACCTCGGGGTCCTCAGCCGTACCGACCAGGTGTGGACCTCCGACAACACCGACCCGCTGGACCGGCTCGCCATCCAGCACGGCTTCAGCCAGATCCACCCCGCGCGCGTGATGGCCGCCTGGGTCACCGACAGTCCGAACACGCAGCTCAACGGCCGGGTCAGCTCACTGCGCTTCCGGTTCGTGAGCGCCATGGCCGGGGTGCTCGGGGTCGGGGGGGACCTCACCGAGTGGACGGAGGAGGAGCTCGCCGAGGCGGGCGACTGGGTGGCCCTCTACAAGGAGATCCGGCCCCTCGTCCAGCACGGCGACCTCCACCGGCTGCGGCCGCCCACGGGCGGGCTCAGCGCGGTGCAGTACACGCGCGGGGACGAGACGGTCGTCCTCGCCTGGCTCCAGGCGCAGGGCTACGGCGAGCCGGTACCGGCGCTGCGGCTGCGCGCCCTCGACTCCGAAGCGTCGTACGAATGCCTCGAAACGGGCGAAGTGCACCGAGGTGCCGTATTGCTGCATCACGGACTGGCTACCGGCCTGCGCGGCGACCTCGATGCGGCAGTTTTCCGGCTGCGTCGCATCTGAGTCTTCTGTCCGAATTGGCACCTTGGTCGCCTTGGTTGGGCTTCATTCCAACTCGCTCCGGAGTGAAGGAAGCTGGAGCAGCGTCACGTGAGGAGCGTCATATTCGTGACCGTGCGTACCCCGTCATGTTCACGTAATTAGGGCGCTTTTCATGGACGGTTGCGGGACGGGGCGGTCCCGCAATTCACGGAGAGTGACGGTTATTTTTCGCGGCGGATCAAGAGAAACGCATTCGCGGGGAACCGCCGCTTGTTCCTTCGCGTCTTCGTCGCTTACGTTCCACACCAATCCGGACGGACGCCCAATCCTGCCGCCGACCGGTATCCGCACCAACTCACCCGTGAACGGCAGGAGCGGGGGACCCACAGGTACAAACGCCTGTTCCGGTCTCCGGAACGGCTAGGGGTAAAGCCGCGCCCAGCGCGTGGCCGGGCATCTCCAGCCCGCACCCGACAGCTCACCTCGCAGGCGCCGGAGAGGAATTCGCCATGCCCGCGAAGGGTAAGCACCGCCGCCCGAAGTCCCAGCGCCTCACCCGCTCCATCGCCGTCGCCGGAACCGGTGGCGCCGCTCTCACCCTCCCACTGATGGGGGCCACCGGTGCCCATGCGGCCACCGCCCAGTCGGCTTCCCAGTCGGTTTCGGAAAAGGCCGTGCAGGTTCTTCCGAATACGGCGAAGAAGGCGCCCGAAAAGAAGAGCGCCGCGAACTCCGCGGGCGTACGCACCTATTCGGTGCGGGCCGGTGACTACCTCTCGAAGATCGCCGAGGAGCAGAACGTCAGCGGTGGCTGGCACAGGCTCTACGAGGACAACCGCGAGGCCGTCGGCGACAACCCGTCGCTGATCCACCCGGGTCTGAAGCTCACCCTCGGCAGGAAGGCCGCGTCGAGCACCACCGAGTCGTCCCGCTCGCGAGGCTCGTCCGAGAAGAGCGCGGCTACGCGGGAGAGCTCGGCCTCGCACCAGGCCACCACCCGGAGCGCCGAGACCACCAGCGCCTCCACCGGCTTCCAGCTCCCGGTCTCCGGCGGCACGATCGGCACCGGCTACCACGTGGCCGGCAGCATGTGGTCCAGCGGCTACCACACCGGCGTCGACTTCGTCGTCCCGACCGGCACCTCCATCAAGTCCGTGGGCGCGGGCACGGTCGTCACCGCGGGCTGGGGCGGCGCCTACGGCAACCAGGTCGTCGTCAGGCTCGCCGACGGCTACTACGCCCAGTACGGCCACATGTCCCAGATCTCCGTCTCGGTCGGCCAGACCGTGGCCGCGGGCCAGCAGCTCGGCCTCTCCGGCGCGACCGGCAATGTGACCGGCCCGCACCTGCACTTCGAGATCCGCACCACGCCGGACTACGGCTCCGACGTGGACCCGGTCGCCTACCTCCGCTCCAAGGGCGTCGCCGTCGGCTGACCCCCCGACCGGCATCCTCACGCCTGGCACGCCGCCGAAGGCCGGACCCCGATCCCCGGGTCCGGCCTTCGGTGTTCCTTCACGACGACCCGCAGAGCGTTCGGAGCCCAGAACTTCAGGGTCCGGGCGTTGCCGCCTCAACAGCGCTGATCAGAAGGTTATTCCAGGTTTGGTCAACACTTTAGGCGTGGCTTATCTCACCGACCGTCAACCCTTTCCTACGGTCGCGTAGGTCACATTGGAAGGTGAATCATGACCGCTGTGGCAGACGATTCGAAGAGTGACAGCACATCAGTGATCGGGTCGTACGTTGCGGTGGGGGACAGCTTCACCGAGGGCGTCGGCGACCCCGGCCCCGACGGGGCGTTCGTGGGCTGGGCGGACCGCTTCGCGGTCCTGCTGGCCGACCGACGCCCCGAAGGCGATTTCACCTACACGAACCTCGCCGTGCGCGGCAAGCTGCTCGACCAGATCGTGGAGGACCAGGTCTCCCAGGCCGTCGAACTGGCGCCGGACCTCATCTCCTTCTGCGCGGGCGGCAACGACATCATCCGGCCCGGCACCGATCCCGACGAGGTCGCCGAGCGCTTCGAGCGGGCGATCGCCCGGCTCACCGAGGTCGCCGGGACCGTGATGGTGACGACCGGATTCGACACCCGTGGCGTGCCCGTGCTCAAGCACCTGCGTGGAAAGATCGCCACCTACAACGGACATGTACGGGCCGTCGCCGACCGGTACGGCTGTCCCGTGCTCGATTTGTGGTCCCTCAAGACCATCCAGGACCGGCGGGCCTGGGACGGCGACCGGCTCCATCTCTCACCCGAGGGGCACACGCGCGTGGCGCTGCGCGCCGGTCAGGTCCTCGGTCTGCAGGTCCCGGCCGACCCGGACCAGCCCTGGCCCCCGCTCCCGCCGCGCGGCACGCTCGAGGTGCGGCGCGACGACGTGCACTGGGCACGGGAGTACCTGGTGCCGTGGATCGGACGGCGACTGCGCGGCGAGTCGTCCGGCGACCATGTCACGGCGAAGGGCGCGTTGTCCCCCGAGGACATCAGGACGCGGATCGCTTCGGTGGCCTGAGCGAAGCCGTCCGACTCCGGGCGCGCGGGCCGTGCCCACCTCCGGGTGGCGCGGCCCGCGGTGCCGGAGCGTTGGCGAGCGTCCTCAGCTCCCCGAGGCGGTCAACGCCTCCCGCTCCAGCCCCAGTTCCCGCGCCAGCGCCTCGTCCACCCAGTCCTGGGCCCGCGTCCGCGACACCGCGCCGGCGTACGACGTCAGCTGTACGGCCAGTCCGTCCAGCAGGGCCGTCAGGCGCAATGCCGTGCCGCCCGGGTCCGGGCAGCGGAACTCGCCGGCGGCCACGCCCTCCGCGATCACCTCGGCGAGTGCCGCCTTCCACTGCCGGTCGAGGTCGCGGGTGACCTCCCGCAGCGCGGGCTCGCGCAGCGCCGCCGCCCAGCCCTCGATCCACAGCCGCCAGCCCTTGGCCTGACCCGTCGGCGCGTACCAGCGCACGGCCGACCGCAGTCGCCGCAGCGCCGTCGTACGGCGGCCGAGCAGCTTGCGCAGATGGGCGAGGTCGTCCTCGGCCGCATAGGTGAAGGCGGCGGCGACCAGCTTCTCCTTCGTCGAGAAGTGGTACAGCACCAGCGCGTTGCTCACGCCGAGCACCGAGGCCACGTCGGCGATCCTCACCGCTGCCACGCCCCGCGCCTCGATCTGCTCGATGGCGGCCCGCAGCAACTCCTCGCGCCGCTCCGCCACACTCAACCGCACTCTCGCCACGCGGTCACCTTATTCCGTCACCGCTGACGGCGCCGGTTGAGATCACCTCCTGACCGGTTCCCAGGGGGTGCGGTCGCCCTCGGGGGCTCGCGGGACGGCGTGCGCGTCGAGCGCGAGCGCGCCTCCTGGGTGGACGAGCAGGGGATTGACCTCCAGTTCGGCCAGCTCCGGATGTGCGGCGGCGGCTCGGGTGACGGCGCACACCGCGGCCGCGGCGGCGTCCAGATGGACGGGCGGGGCACCCCGCCAGCCGGTCAGCAGGGCGGCGTGGCGCAGGCCGAGCAGCAGGGCACGCGCGCGTGCGTGGGTGAGCGGGGCCAGGGCGAGGGCGGTGTCGGCGAGGAGTTCGGCCGTGACACCGCCGAAGCCGAGCAGGGCGACGGGGCCGAAGGCCGGATCCTGGCGCACGCCGACGATCAGTTCATGGGCGTACGGCGGTGCCGCCATGGCCTCGACGGCGTAGCGCCCGGCGCCGGTCGAGGCCCGCATGCGGTGGAAGGCGGTACGGAGCGCCGCCTCGTCGGCGATGTCCAGCTCCACTCCACCGGCCTCGGTCTTGTGGGCGAGGCCCATCGCCTTGAGCGCGACGGGATGACCGACGCGGTACGCGGACTCGACGGCTTCGTGGACGTCCGTCACGAACTCGGCGGCGGGAAAGGCCAGTCCATGGGCGGTGAGAAGGGCGCGGACGGTCTCGTGGCGGGCGTCGTCGAGGCGGTACGCCACCGCCGGCGCCGGCGGGGGCAGGTGCGGGGTGGCGGTGGTGACCCGGGTGGCGCCGGTGAGTGCCGTGGCGGCCTGCTCGACGCGTTCGTAGACCGGGATGCCGCGCTCGCGCAGGACGGCCAGGGCCGGGGTGTCGCGCGCCATGGTGTGCACGAGCAGACGGCGGCCGGACGCGTCGGCGGCGTCCGCGAGCAGTCCGGCGACCTCGCACTCTCGGGCCGTCTGGGCCGGGTTGGCGGTGGCGTAGTCCCCGAAGTAGCCGGTGAGGACGACCGCGTCCGCCTCACCGCCGGCCAGCAGCGCACCGGCCACGCGCGCGTAGGCGCCGAGATCGGCTTCACCGGCGCCCGCGAGGTCGACGGGGTTGCGGCGCCCGGCACTTGGCGGGAGGAGTCCGGCGAGACGGTCGAGGGTGCGCGGGGAGAGCGGGGGAACGACGGCGCCGCGTACGGCGAAAGCGTCGGCGGCGAGAGCGCCTTGACCTCCGCTGTCGCCGACGATCGCCACGCGGAGGAGGCGGGCAGCGGAGTCTGCTCGGGGCGCCGCCGCTTCGACGGTGGGTGAGGCCGGGTGAGGTTCGGACACGAGGGGCACGGAGCCCGATGCGCGGGGCACGGAGGAACTCGATGCGAGGGCCGTGGTTCCCGGCGCTCGTCCCGGCGCCGCCAGCAGGCACATCGCCGTGTCCACGAGCTCCCCGGCCGACTCCAGCAGCAGCGCCCCGCTGTCCCGGCACACCGCCGCCACCGTGTCGTACGGGCTCACCAGCGCGCCCGTGTGGGACGCGGCGGCTTCCGTGGCGGCGGCGCTGCGGCCGACCGTCAGCAGGAGGACCGGTTTGCCGGCCGCGTGGGCGGCACACAGGGTGCGGGCCAGGCGGCGGCCGTCCCGGAAATCCTCGACGTAGGCGGCGACGACCCGGGTCGGGGTGTGCGCGATCAGGGTCTCCAGGGCGTCCGCCGCGTCGATGTCACGCTGGTTGCCGAGCGAGACGAAGCGGGAGAAGCCCTGCCCGGCGCGGGCGAGGAGGCGCCCGATCTCCAGGGCGAGATTGCCGCTCTGCGACACCAGACCGACCGCGCCGGCCGGGAAGTCGCCCCAGCTGAGCCGGAGTTCGGTCGTGGTGTCGACCAGGCCCATGCAGTTGGGGCCGAGGAGCCGGGCCCCGCCGCCGGTCACCAGGGCCGCGAGTTCGCGTTCACCGCCCGGGTCACCGCCCGATGTGATGACCGTGAAACAGCGCGCACCCGCCCCCAGTCCCTCGGAAACGACCGGGAGGATCTGCGCGGGCGGCACGGCGACGACGACGTGTTCGCACGACACACCGTCGAGGGACGCCCGGAACGGCACTGTGTCGAGACGGCCGCCGCGCCGGTTCACCAGATGCACGGCCCGGCGTCCGCGCCCGGCCAGCGCACCCCTCGCCAGCCAGTACCCCCATTTCGCGGGATTGTCGGAGGCACCCACGACGGCCACCGAGCGGGGGTCGAACAAGGCGTCGGGCACGGCCGGTCGTCCCGGATCTGCCCCGGGCGTGGGGCGCGGGCCCGCAGGCGGCTCCTCGACGGCCGTCACCGGTACCATCCGAACCGCTCGGCGATCACCGGCAGCCGGTCCGCCACGATCGCGTGCGCGGCAGCCCTCGGGGTCGTCCCGTCGGCCTCCGCCCGGGCCAGCATCTGCTCGACCAGGGCCCGCATCGAACGCCGCGTGTGGGCGAACGCCTCGTCCGCGTCCGGACCGATGTCGCCGAAGAGCGTCCACCACCACCAGGCGTTCGTACCGGAGTTGACCACGACGTCCGGCAGCACGGTCACCCCGCGCGCCGCCAGCAGTTCCTCCGCCTCCGGCAGCACGGGCATGTTGGCCGCCTCGACGATCCAACGCGCCCCGATCCGCTCCTGGTTGGCGGTGTCGATCGCGTACGACACGGCCGCCGGCACCAGCACCTCCGCCTCGGCCGACAGCCAGGCCTCGCCCGGCAGTTCACGGTCCCCGGGCCGCAGCTCCGCGCGGTCCACGGCGCCGTACCCGTCCCGCGCGGCCAGCAGCGCCTCGACGTCCAGTCCGGCCGGGTTGGCGATCGTGCCCTTGATGTCGGCGACGGCCACGACCGTCAGCCCCGCGCGCGTCAGGAAGCGCGCCGTGGCCCCGCCCATGGTGCCGAGCCCCTGCACGGCGACCCGTGTGCCCTCGTACGGCACACCGGCCCGGTCCAGGGCGGCCAGCGCCGACTCGGCGACCCCGCAGCCGCCGACCAGCTCGTCCAGCCCGATGCCGTCCACCTCGACGGCGAACGCCTCCGCGAGCCGTCGCCGGGCCGCCGCCTCGTCGTCGAGCAGCGGATACACGGCCTGGATGGACGAGACGAGCCCCGCCTCCGCCGCCGCCCGGTCCACCAGGTCCTGGGTCAGGCCGAGGTCCTCACCGGTCGTCCAGAAGCTCTCGATGTACGGCTTCATGGCCCGCAGATAGCGCACCAACAGGCCGTACGCCCCCGGGTCCTGGGGGTCGCAGTCGACGCCGCCCTTGGCGCCGCCCAGCGGGACGTAGCGGCTTTCCGGGTTGTAGTGCAGCGCCTCCTTCATGGTCATCCCGCGCGCCAGCCCGGCGACCTCGTCCAGCGTGCAGCCCTCGCGCATCCGCAGCCCCCCGCTGGAGACACCCCGCACCAGCCGGTCGACGACCAGGAAGCCCTGGCGGCCGGTGAGGTGGTCCGTCCAGGTCAGCGACATCAGGGGGGCGGCGGTCATGGGCTCTCCTCGGGGACGACGATCAGGGTGGGGCCGGGTGTGGTGAGGGCCTGTGTGAGGGTGCGGCGGAGCTCTTCGGGGCCGTACGCGCGTGTGCCGTGACCGCCGTAGGCCCGGGCCAGGGCGGGCAGGTCCACCGGCGGGAGGTCCACCGCGGTGGGCGTGTCGCCGCGCGCCCTCATCTCGTCGCGGATCTCGCCGTAGCCGCCGTTGTCGAACACCACGACGGGCAGGGGCAGTCGCAGCCGCACCGCGGTCGCCAGTTCCTGCACCGTGAACTGCAGGCCGCCGTCGCCGCTGAGCGCGACCACCTGGCGGTCGGGGCGGGCGGTCTTGGCGCCGATCGCGGCGGGCAGCGCGTAGCCCAGGGTGCCGAAGCCGGTCGGGTGGAGGTACTGGCTCCGGGAGCCGATCGGGAGGTGGGGGAGGGCGCCGTAGTAGCAGCACTGGGCGCTGTCCGAGGTGAGGATGGCGTCCTCGGCGAGGACTTCGCGCAGCGCCTTCAGATACGGGGTCCAGCGGGCGTCGCGTTCGGCGGTCTCCGCGTCGCGGGCCGCCCGCAGCGTGGCGATGTCGTCGGGTACGCGCGCGTGGCCCGGGAGTTCGGCCAGCAGCGTCTCCAGCACGGTACGCGCGTGCCCGACGAGCGCCACGTCCGCCGGCGCGCCCGCGTACATCTGGTCCGGGTCGATGTCGACGCGGATCAGCGTGCCGTCGAGCCGGGGCGGCGGCGACCAGAAGTCGGACTCGGCCAGCTCGGTGCCGACGGCGAGCACGACGTCCCGCGCGGTGAGCCACTTCCGCACCGCCGGGCTGTGCAGGGACACGCCGAGGGACAGCGGATGGGTCTCGGGGACGGCTCCCTTTCCGTTGGCGGTGGTGACGACGGGGGCGCCCAGGCGCTCGGCGAGGGCGCGGCAGACCCGCCGGGCGTCACGGGTGCCGCCCCCCAGGACCAGCGCCGGGCGCCGGGCGGCGGCGAGATGGCGCGCCGCCTCGCGCACGGAGCGCGGATCCGGCGCCGTCCGCTCCAGCGGCGGAGTGAGCCGGACGGGGCCGACGCGCTCCGTCGCCGCCAGCAGGTCCAGCGGGATCTCGATGTGCGCGGGCCGCGGGCGCCGGGTGCGGAACAGGGTGAACGCGCGGGCCACCGCCGCGTCGATCTCGGCGACGGAGGAGACCCGGTGGCTGAACGCGGCCACGCCCCGCAGGGCGTCGGTCTGGCTGCGCGTCTCGTGCAGCAGCCCCGTCGACAGACGCGGATGGCGCAGCGGTACACCCGGCGAGACGACGAGCAGCGGCACGCTGTCGGAGTACGCCTGACCCACGGCCGCGGCCGTGTTGAGAAGCGCCGGCCCCGTGGTCGTGAGGACGACTCCCGCACGGCCCGTCACGCGCGCGTACCCGTCGGCAGCGTATCCGGCGCCCTGCTCGTGAAGGGGCGTCACATGCCGTATGCCGTAGGCCGACAGATGCCGGTAGACCTCCAGGTTGTGTGTGCCCGGGATGCCGAAGACCTGTGTCACGGCATGGCCGCACAGGGCGCGTACGAGGGCCTCGCCCCCGGTGAGGAGCTCGTGGCCGGGCCCGCTCACCGCAGGTTCCGCGAGATCACGAGCCGCATGATGTCCGAGGTGCCCTCCTCGATCTCCTCCAGCCTGGCGTCCCGCATCCACCGCTCCACCGGGAACTCGCGCGAGTACCCCCAGCCGCCGAGCGTCTGCACGGCCGCCCAGGTGCAGTGGGCGGCTGTCTCGGAGGCCGTCAGCTTGGCCATCGCGGCCTCCGCGGTGGCGTCCAGGCCGGCGTCCAGGCGCCGGGCCGCCCGCCAGGTCATCAGCCGGGACTGCTCCACGCGCGTGCGCATGTCGGCGAGCCGGAAGGCGACCGCCTGGTGCTCGATGATCGGCCTGCCGAACTGGTGCCGCTCGCGGGCGTAGTCGCGCGCGTACTCGTACGCGGCACGCGCCACGCCCGTCGCGGCCGCGCCCAGGACGGTCCGTGAGATGTCGAAGGTCCGCATGAGCCCCCGGAAGCCCTGTCCCTCCGCCCCGAGCCGGTGCTCCTCGGGGACGAAGGCGTCCTGGAGGAAGATCTCCCGGCACACGATCGCGCGCTGGCCCATCTTCTTCATCGGCTCACCGAAGGAGACCCCTTCGGTGTCCTTGCGCAGCAGGAAGGCGGAGACACCGCGCGAGCGCCGTGTCGGGTCCGTCTTGGCGAAGACGACGTACAGCTCGGCCTCGCCGGCGTTCGAGATCCACGCCTTCTGGCCGTTCAGCAGATAGCCGCCCTCCCCGCGGCGGGCCGTGGTGGTGATCGAGGCGGCGTCGGAGCCCGCTGCCGGCTCGGTGGTCGCGAGGGCCGTCATGGGGGTGTCGGGGCCGGTGAGGGGGGTCAGCCACGCGCGCTTCTGCTCCTCGCTGCCCAGTTCGAGGACCGGGTCGGCGAAGAAGCCGTTCGAGCAGAGCAGGTTGCCGATGCCCAGGTCGCCGACGCACAGCTCCTCCTGGACCAGGCACTGGGTGAACACGTCCGTGAAGCCGCCCCCGCCGTACTCCTCGGGCAGCATGAAGCCCGTGATCCCCACCTTGGCCGCCTTGCGCCACAGGTCCCAGGGGGTCTCGACGTCCGCCTCGTCCACGGCACGCGCGCGTGGGCGTATCTCCTCCCGTGCGAACGTACGGGTGAGGTCCACGATGTCGCGCTGCTCCGGAGTGAGCGGGACGAGTTCGGTGGGGAGGTCGGACACGGTGCCTCCAACGGGCCGCGGGGATGCTCACCGGCAGACGATCACGGTCATCGCCTCGCTATTACTGAATCGTGAGTCAGTATCGGGAGCGCTTTCGGCGCGTGTCAACGGGACTCTCGGTGGTTCTCCGGACGGGGCGCCGTCGCAGCTCACCGGATGGTCACGGGAATGGACGCCGACGATCGGCTGTTCACCGAGCGGCGGGCCCGGTTCCTTCGGGAAGTGGGCGCGGCGGTGCGGGAGGTCGGCCGGTTCTTTGGGCTTTCCTTGGAAAGAGCCCGCCGAGCCCCGGACGACCCAGGTGTTGTCAGTGGCGCCGACCATAATGGAATGCCTCACCGACTCCACCTGGAGGTACCGTGTCCCGTTCCCTGAGCTCCGGGCTCCGCTCGCTGCAGCCCGCGGCCTTCGGCGCGGACCCGAGCGGTGAGCGCCTCGCGCGCATCCGCAGATCACCGCACTTCAAGGACGGGGTCTTCCAGAACCCCGGCGGCACGGCCCGGGTCCGCCCCGGTTCGATGCTGGACTTCGGGAAGGCCTTCTTCGACAAGGAGCAGAGGCCCCGCCGCGCCCCGCAGGGCACGGTCCCGGTGCACGCCACGACCCTCGCCGACCTCGCCAAGCCGCCTGTCACGGGGCTGCGGCTGACCTGGATGGGGCACTCCAGTGTGCTCGCGGAGATCGACGGGCAGCGGGTGCTCTTCGACCCGGTCTGGGGTGAGCGCTGCTCGCCCCTGCCCTTCGTCGGCCCCAAGCGGCTGCACCCGGTCCCGCTGCCTCTGGCGGCCCTCGGGCCGGTCGACGTCGTGGTCATCTCGCACGACCACTACGACCACCTGGATTTCCCCACGATCAAGGCGCTGGCCGGCACGGACACCCTCTTCGCCGTCCCGCTCGGCGTCGGCTCCCACCTCGAACACTGGGGCGTCTCCGCCGACCGGGTGCGTGAGCTGGACTGGCACGAGGCGACGAGGGTCGGCTCTCTCACCCTGACCGCGACACCGGCGCGCCACTTCTGCGGCCGGGGTCTGCGCAACACTCAGCACACCCTGTGGGCGTCCTGGTCCGTCGCGGGCCCTGAGCACCGGATCTACCACAGCGGCGACACCGGGTACTTCGAGGGCTTCAAGGACATCGGTGCCGCGCACGGCCCCTTCGACGCCACGATGATCCAGATCGGCGCGTACTCCGACTTCTGGCCGGACATCCACATGACGCCCGAGGAGGGCATGCGTGCCCACCTCGACCTCCAGGGCGGGCAGCCGCACGGAGTGATGCTGCCGATCCACTGGGGCACGTTCAACCTGGCCACGCACGCGTGGTCCGACCCCGGCGAGGGCACCGTCGCGGCCGCCCAGGCCACCGGCTCCCGTATCGCCCTGCCCCGGCCGGGCGAGCCCTTCGAACCGACCGCCGAGACGGTGCCCTCCGCCCCGTGGTGGCGGACGGTCGCCCAGCCCCCGAAGGGCGGCTGGCCGACGACGGAGGCGCTCACGGCGGCGACGATCAAGGTGGAGGCCGACACGGCAAAGGCCGCCGCGCACGGGACGTCCGAGGGCACAGGAGAGCCGGAGACGGTCCCGGCCGGGTGACACCGGACGGGCCGGGGCCGGTGAGCCCGGGACGGGGTCGAGGCCGCGCGGGCCGTTGGCTCCGGTGGGCCGGGCTGTGGGGTGGAGGCTTCGGTGGACCAGGGCTGCGGGGCGGTGATTCCGGGGGTGTTGTGGGCCGGTGGGTTCGGTCGGGTTCGCTGTGGGGCGAGGGCTTCGAGGGACGTCGCGCTGTGGGGCGGTGGCTCCGGTGCGGGCGGATTGCCGTCGGCGCTTCCGCTCACGCGCCGGCCACACATGCTCCTTGGCCAGGACGTGGGGCACCCCTGTTCCGTGGCGTCCTGGCGCCGGTCCTGCCGCGTTGCTGTGGTGTGATGACTCGGTGAGTCGTGGTGCCGAGGAGATCAACCGCCGTATGCTGCGGGCCCGTGACGCGATGGACGGCGCGTACGCGCAACCGCTGGACGTCCCGGCGCTGGCCCGGATCGCCCATGTGTCCCCGGCACACTTCGCGCGGACCTTCCGGACCACCTTCGGCGAGACCCCGCACCGCTATCTCCAGCGTCGCCGGGTCGAGCGCGCGATGTTCCTGCTGCGGGAGACCGACCGCAGCGTCACGGACATCTGCTTCGAGGTCGGCTTCGGCAGCCCCGGCACCTTCAGCCGTACGTTCCGCGCCGTCGTCGGCCACTCGCCGAGGGAGTACCGCAAGCAGGCCGTCGCCGTGGACGTGCCCACCTGCTTCACGATGGCATGGATGCGGCCGAGCGCCTGACGTCCGTCCGCCCTTCGGCCGACAGAGCAGTTCTGGATAAGTTTTGTCGGGGCGGGGCTCGTAGCGTGATGCACATGTTCACAGCAATCACGCACTCGCAGATCTACGTCCTCGACCAGGACGACGCCCTCGACTTCTACGTCGGCAAACTCGGCCTGGAGGTCAACACGGACGCCGACCTCGGCATCATGCGCTGGCTCACCGTCAGCGTCCCCGGCCACCCGGACCGCCAGGTCCTGCTGGAGCGCCCCGGCCCGCCGCGGCTGTCGGAGGAGACGGCGGAGCAGGTCCGCGAGCTGCTCACCAAGGGCGCGACGGGCGGCTTCCTCATCTTCAGCACCGACGACTGCCGGAAGACGTACGAGACCCTGCGGGCCAAGGGGGTCGAGTTCACGGAGGAGCCCACCGAGCGCCCGTACGGCATCGACTGCGCCCTGCGGGACCCCTTCGGCAACAGCATCCGGTTCACCCAGCCGAAGGCGTGAGCCCCTGTCCGCGGTTGACACGGACAGTGACGTTCAGGGGATGACTCGGAAGGGCAGGGAAAGGACCCAAACGGTCCGGCGGGGTCGGTGACCGGACAGGGAACGGCACACGGCGAGGGCCGGGGGGCGATGGCTCCCCGGCCCTCGGTCATTCCTGTCGCCCGCTTGTGACCAGCTCTGATCGGTTCCTTTGCCGCTCGGACCATATCTCCGCTGGGTTTATCGGTCTGTCGTACGACGCCTCATACCAGAGCGGGATGCTCCGCGTGGGACTTTGTCAACTGCCCACCGCACATGATGCCTTGCCGACTACTGTGAGTGTCCATCGGGCAACGCATGCCCGAACCGCGCAGCACGCGCCCCAGGCACCGACGGACCAGTACGACGAGGAATCCGATGTCTCACCTCCGCGCACCGGCCGCACGCGCAGACCGCCGTGAGGGCGGACGGCACGGACGACCGGTCGCCCGCACCGTTCCCTCGCTGCCCGAGACCCATATACGGCCCCAGCTGCTCAGGCTCGCGGTGCTGCCCCCCGTCGCCGTCGCCCTGAGCGCCAGCGCGGCCGTGCTGTTCACGGTCCGCTCCACCGGCGCCCGCCCCGGCCTCACGCTCTACGGCGTCCTCGCCGGCGCGTTCTGTGTCGCGCTGGCCGGCATCGTGATCGCGGCCGTCGCCGCCGAACGCGCCGCCAGGACCGTGAGCGACCGGATCGGCGCCCTGCGCCGCAGCAGCGCCCGCGGCGAGGCCGACCTGCGCGCCCTCGTGGAGGCGCTGCGCCGCGGCGACGCCCCGCCGCAGCGCACACCGCGCGGCGTCCCCGCCGACGACGCCGACGACTTCGAGCTGCTCGCCGCCGACCTCACCCGCGCGCACGACGGTGCCGTCACCGCCGTCGTGCAGGCCGCCCAGCTCTCCAGCCAGGCCGGCAGCGAGCAGAAGCTCGAGGTCTTCGTGAACCTGGCGCGGCGGCTGCAGTCGCTGGTGCACCGGGAGATCTCCATCCTCGACGAGCTGGAGAACGAGATCGAGGACCCCGACCTGCTCAAGGGCCTCTTCCACGTCGACCACCTCGCCACCCGTATCCGACGGCACGCGGAGAACCTCGCCGTCCTGGGCGGCGCCGTCTCACGCCGGCAGTGGAGCCATCCGGTCTCCATGACGGAGGTGCTGCGTTCCGCGATCGCCGAGGTCGAGCAGTACTCCCGGGTCAAACTGGTGCCCCCGATCGACGGCACCCTGCGCGGGCACGCCGTCGCCGACGTCATCCACCTGCTGGCCGAACTCGTCGAGAACGCCACGGTGTTCTCCGCCCCGCACACCCAGGTACTGCTCCGCGCCAACCTCGTGACCTCGGGCCTCGCCGTCGAGGTCGAGGACCGCGGTCTCGGCATGCCCGTCGGGGAGCAGAAGAAGATGAACGCCCTGCTCGCCGACCCCGACCAGGTCAACGTCGCCAGCCTGCTCGCGGACGGCCGGATCGGGCTGTTCGTGGTCTCGCAGCTGGCCAGGCGGCACGGCATCAACGTCCGCCTGCAGACCAACATCTACGGCGGTGTGCAGGCCGTACTCGTCGTGCCCCAGGGGCTGTTGGGCTCGGCGCCGGGTGTGCCCGGGGCGGTGCCCCAGCCGCACGCCGTCACCGGCGGGGCGGGGGCGGCCGTACCGCCCAGGGCCGCCGTACCGCCGCGGGCCCCGCAGCCGCAGGTGCCGATCCGGTCCGCCCCCGAGCCCACCGGGCGCCGCGCCGCGCCCCCGGCGCCCGCACCGCGCCACGGAGAGCGGTGGGACGGCCCACGCTCCCCCCAGCAGAACGGCGGACCCCCGGCGGCTGCCGGCCCTACGGCCACGGGTGGCCCGGCCGACGGCAGCGGACCCGCGCCTCTGCCCGTGCGCGGTGCCCACGAGGGGCGCGCCAATCCGGCGGAGGCGCTCCCCGGCATCCGGCCGGACGACCGACGACTCGTCGCGGAGCACGTGACCACCCCGCCCACACCCCGCATCGGCACCGTCCGGGGCACCATGGGCAAGCCCCAGCTGCCCCGCCGGCGCGCCCAGGAACACATCGCACCGCAGCTGCGGGACGGCCCGGCGCCCCGCCAGGACGCGGAGCAGCTCGTCGGCCACGACCCGGGCCTGATGGCCGCCTTCCAGCGCGGCATCGGCCTCGCCGAGGCCCAGCAGCACCTGGAGTCGGAACACATGGGGTCCGACCACGTGGGGTCTGCCCCCAGGGGGTCCATGGATCCGGCACCCGTGCCGTCCCACCGGGAGGCATCCCGCACGGCCTCCCTGTACAGCCTCCCGACCCCCCACCCGGACGCTCCGCACACGGACGTCACCGCCATCACCCCGCGGCCCCCCATGGATGTCACCTCCATGGACCCGGCCCATATAGCCGAGGCACGCCCCGCGTCCGCGCGCGGCATCGACCATCCCACCCGGCACGACGGGAGCGCACCAGCCGGATGAGCACCCCACTCACCACCTCAGCCCGCACCCCCGCCCCCACCGCTCCCGCAGACCTTCGTACCCCAAGGAGTCGATCCACCATGGCGAGCGATGCGCCGACCGGCCATGTATCCGATCTCGACTGGCTGATGAGCGGGCTCGTGCAGCGCGTACCGCACACGACCAGCGCGGTACTCCTGTCCTGCGACGGGCTCGTGAAGTCGGTCCACGGACTCGACGCGGACAGCGCCGACCACATGGCGGCGCTGGCCTCCGGGCTGTACTCCCTCGGCCGCAGCGCCGGCGTGCGCTTCGGCGACGGCGGCGAGGTCCGCCAGGTCGTCGTCGAACTCGACTCGACCCTGCTGTTCGTGACCACCGCGGGCTCCGGCACCTGTCTCGCCGTGCTGGCCGGCCGGGAGGCCGACGCGGCGGTCCTGGGCTACGAGATGGCGATGCTGGTCAAGAGCGTCCGCCCCTATCTGGCGACCGCACCCCGGCAGCAGGCCGTCGAATCCACGGCGATGAGGCCTTGAGCGTGGCGACGGCCGGCGACGGGCCCTGGCTCGACGACGCGGCCGGTCGGCTGGTGCGCCCCTTCACCGTCAGCAACGGCCGCACCCGGCCGACCATCGCCCTCGACCTCCTGTCGCATGTGATGGCCACCGGCGCCACGCCCCTCGGTTACCTCGGCCCCGAGCACCAGCAGGCGCTCGACCTGTGCCGTGCGCCCGTCTCGGTCGCCGAGGTCGCCGCCCATCTCAAGCTGCCGGCGGCGGTCACCAAGGTGCTGCTGTCGGACCTCGTCGACTGCGGGGCGCTCACCACCAAGCCACCCGAGTTCCACCACAACCCGACTGACCGGGCCCTTCTGGAGGCAGTGCTCGATGGACTACGACGACAGCTCTGACCCCTTCCCCACCGCGCTGAAGATCCTGGTCGCGGGAGGGTTCGGAGTCGGCAAGACGACCTTCGTGGGCGCGGTCAGCGAGATCGCGCCGCTCAGCACGGAGGAGCTGCTCACCACGGTCAGCGCCGCGACCGACTCTCTCGACGGGATCGAGAACAAGGTCGAGACGACGGTGGCCATGGACTTCGGCCGGATCACCCTCGACCCGGAACATGTGCTCTACCTGTTCGGCACGCCCGGCCAGGAGCGGTTCTGGTTCATGTGGGACGAGCTCTCCGAGGGCGCCCTCGGCGCGGTCATCCTCGCCGACACCCGGCGTCTGGAGGAGTGCTTCGCGGCCGTCGACTTCTTCGAGCAGCGGGGCCTCGGGTTCATCGTCGCCATCAACGAGTTCGACGGCTCCTACCGCTACGACCCCGAGGAGGTCCGCGCCGCCATCGACCTCTCGCCGGAGATCCCGGTGGTGCGCTGCGACGCCCGGATCTCCAGCTCCGGTGTCCAGACCCTGCTCACCCTCGTCCGGCATCTCATCGCCCACGCCCCGGCGCATGCGCCGAGCCACGGCGCCCACATGTGACCCCCTGACACCACCCGCCCTGGAGCCCGTATATGCCCTGCGTCCACAGTGACGGAGCCCGCCCATGAGGTACGACCCGTCGCGCCCGGCCGGTGGTCGTCTGCTGCTCACCCCGGACGACAAGGAGGCCCCCGCGCGCGCCCGTCGCCTCGGTGAAATGCACCTGGGCGAAGGCCCCGACCCCGACCTGGACGCCTACGCGGACCGTCTCGCCGAGCAGACCCGGGCGCCGTACGCCATGGTCAACTTCATCGACGAGAACCGGCAGTTCTTCGCGGGTCTGCATCTGCCGGACGTGCTTCCGGCCACCGTGGTGAAACCCGACGGCACCGCGCCGGTGCTGGGCCGTGAGCTCGCCCGGGACCATGGGTTCTGCCCCCATGTGGTGGTCCGGCGGAAGGCCCTGGTGCTGGAGGACGTCCGCGACTACCCGCGGTTCGCGGGCAACGCGGTCGTCGACGACTTCGGCATCCGGTCCTATCTGGGCGCGCCGCTCATCGACAGCACCGGGATGGCGCTCGGCACGGTGTGTGTGGCCGACGTGGAGCCGCGGTCCTGGGGGAAGCCCGGCCTGGAGACCATCAAGGCCTCGGCGGCGGAGCTGGTGGCCCGGCTGGAGCGCCGCGTGGCCGACGGTCTCCCGCTGCTGTGACGGCGAGAACCCCGCTGACCGAGGGACGCGGCTGCTCGGCACGGCCGGAGGTGGCCCTTCCGGGCGCCGGCTCCTAGTAGCCCCGCCAGACGTTGTCGAACGCGGCGTCCTCGATCGCCTTGCGCTGTCGTACCGCCTCCAGTTCCATCACCGCGTCCCCGAGGGCGGCGAGCACGGTCGTGGCCGTGTCACCCGTCGACTCCTCGGTGTCCTCGGCCCGTTCGTCGGCGATCCCGGCGGCCGCGGCGAGCGCGGCGAGGATCGGCTCGTGTGCGGTCCAGCGCTCCTCGGCCGCGCTGCGGGCCGCCGACTCCACCAGCACCGTGCGCCCGGTCAGGAGGGGAATCCGGCGGCCCTTCGGCCGGGTGGTCAGCCCGATCCGCTCCAGGTCGTCGACGTAGGTCGAGGACAGCCCGCGGCCCCGGCGCCACAGCCAGTCCTCGACCGACTCGTACGGCTCCCGTCGTACGAGAGCCGCCGCGGCCTCGTCCAGCAGGCGGTCGCCGGTGGGGGACTGGGCGCTGGGCAGGATGCGGTCGCCGTCCAGGACCAGCGCCCCGGCCGTGACGAGGTCGAACACCTCGGCCGCCGCCAGCGAGAGCGACAGGTCGCCCTGCTCCAGCGGTTGGCGGGCCGCCACCTCGAGGGCGACGATCGCGAGGTCCCGTGCGGTGGTCATGTGCGGCTCCACGTCAGTCGGACGAGTGGTGCGGGGCGAGAGCGCCCGTGTCGTTCGATTCTCGCCGTCTTCCGGGTTCCGTGTGTCGTACTACGACCATGTGGCGCGGGCATCCGATCCGCGGCACCGCGGCGGCAGCGGCCCGGAGCGCACCAGGAGGGCGGCCGGAAGCAGGGCGCCGGCATCAGGGGAAGGGGAGGAGGGGCGGGGAGGAGGGGGTTCATCGGGTGGTGTCGACCCGGCCCGGGTCGTTGGGGTGGGGCTCCAGCGGGGTGACCGTCAGCGTCATCCAAGGGCGCAGGGGCAGCGTGCCGAGCACCTTCTGGTGCAGCTCCTCCTCGTCCGCGGCCCGCCACACCCCGATGCTGCGCACCTCGCCCACCGGGCGCCACAGCCGCGCCAGATGGCCGGTCGCGGCCAGCTCCGCGGCGCGGACGGCCTCGGCGGCCCGCCGCCGGTCCACCTCTTCCTGCGTGGTGCCCTCGGGGACGGTGGTGGTGATCTCGACCAGGAACTCCTGCATGACGTGCTCCGTTCGTGTCCGTCGGTGTGCCCATCATCCCCATGTCCTCCCCGGCCGACCTCGGTGCGGGCGTGAAGCGGAGCTGAGGCGCGGGTTAAGAAAACCTCGATGGACGGGGGCCGGGCCGTACGGCAGATTGCTGGACGCACCCACCCCCTCCCCGGCCGCGGGCCTGCTCGGTCTGCCCGCGGCCGGGACCTCACCCACAGGAGCCGTAGCGTTGAAGGCGCTGGTCAAGGAGAAGGCGGAGCCCGGGCTGTGGCTCGCGGACGTCCCGGAGCCCGCCGTCGGCCCCGGCGACGTACTGATCGAGGTGCTGCGCACCGGTATCTGCGGCACCGATCTGCACATCCGGTCCTGGGACGGCTGGGCCCGGCAGGCCATCCGTACCCCGCTGGTCGTGGGACACGAGTTCGTGGGCGAGGTCGTCGGGACCGGGCGGGACGTCACCGACATCGCCGTCGGCGACCGGGTCAGCGGCGAGGGCCACCTGGTCTGCGGAAAGTGCCGCAACTGCCTCGCCGGGCGGCGTCACCTGTGCCGGGCCACGGTCGGGCTCGGCGTCGGACGCGACGGGGCCTTCGCGCAGTACGTCGCCCTGCCCGCCGCCAACGTGTGGGTGCACCGCGTCCCGGTGGACCTCGATGTCGCCGCGATCTTCGACCCCTTCGGGAACGCCGTGCACACCGCGCTGTCCTTCCCGCTGGTCGGCGAGGACGTGCTGATCACGGGCGCCGGCCCGATCGGACTGATGGCGGCCGCGGTCGCCCGCCACGCCGGTGCCCGCAACGTCGTCGTCACCGACGTCAGCGAGGAACGGCTGGAGCTGGCCCGCAAGATCGGTGTGAGCCTCGCGCTGAACGTGTCGCGGGCCCGGATCGCCGACGGACAGCGGGAGTTGGGGCTGCGTGAGGGCTTCGACATCGGCCTGGAGATGTCCGGACGGCCCGAGGCCATGCGGGACATGATCGCCAACATGACCCATGGCGGCCGTATCGCCATGCTGGGCCTGCCCGCCCAGGAGTTCGCGGTCGACTGGGCCCGGATCGTCACCTCGATGATCACCGTCAAGGGCATCTACGGCCGTGAGATGTTCGAGACCTGGTACGCGATGTCGGTGCTGCTGGAGGGCGGGCTCGACCTGTCGCCCGTCATCACCGGCCGCTACGGCTACCGCGACTTCGAGGCGGCCTTCGCCGACGCGGCGAGCGGCCGTGGCGGCAAGGTCATCCTCGACTGGACCGCGTAACCCCCTTACGGCGAAGGCATTTTAGGAGCCCCCTCATGTTCGACTCCGTGCGCGACGACCTCCGTGCCACCCTCGACGAGATCCGCGCCGCCGGTCTGCACAAGCCCGAACGCGTCCTGGACACCCCGCAGTCCGCGACCGTGCACGTCTCCTCCGGCGGTCGGCCCGGCGAGGTCCTCAACTTCTGCGCCAACAACTACCTCGGCCTCGCCGACCACCCCGAGGTGATCGCGGCCGCCCATGAGGCGCTGGACCGCTGGGGCTACGGCATGGCGTCCGTGCGCTTCATCTGCGGGACGCAGGAGGTGCACAAGGAGCTGGAGGCACGCCTCGCCGGCTTCCTCGGTCAGGAGGACACGATCCTCTACTCCTCCTGCTTCGACGCCAACGGCGGTGTCTTCGAAACCCTGTTGGGCCCCGAGGACGCGGTGATCTCCGACGCCCTCAACCACGCCTCGATCATCGACGGCATCCGCCTCTCCAAGGCCCGCCGCCTGCGCTACGCCAACCGCGACATGGCCGATCTGGAACGGCAGTTGAAGGAGGCCGCGGGCGCGCGACGCAAGCTGGTCGTGACCGACGGCGTGTTCTCGATGGACGGTTACCTGGCCCCGCTCCGCGAGATCTGCGACCTCGCCGACCGCTACGACGCCATGGTCATGGTCGACGACTCCCACGCCGTCGGCTTCGTCGGCCCCGGCGGCCGGGGCACCCCCGAACTGCACGGCGTCATGGACCGCGTCGACATCATCACCGGCACCCTCGGCAAGGCCCTCGGCGGCGCGTCGGGCGGCTATGTGGCGGCCCGCGCCGAGATCGTCGCCCTGCTGCGCCAGCGCTCGCGCCCCTACCTCTTCTCCAACACCCTCGCCCCGGTGATCGCGGCGGCCTCCCTGAAGGTCCTCGACCTGCTGGAGTCGGCGGGGGATCTGCGCGAACGGCTCGCGTCGAACACCGCCCTGTTCCGCCGCCGTATGACCGAGGAGGGCTTCGAGGTCCTCCCCGGCGAGCATGCCATCGCGCCCGTGATGATCGGCGACGCGGCGAAGGCGGGCCGGCTCGCGGAGCTGCTGCTGGAGCGGGGCGTGTATGTGATCGGTTTCTCCTATCCGGTGGTGCCGCAGGGGCAGGCGCGTATCCGTGTGCAGCTGTCCGCGGCGCACTCCACGGACGATGTGAACCGGGCGGTCGACGCCTTCGTGGCCGCGCGCACGGCACTGGAGGCCGAGCGGGTCTGAGCGGGCGCGGGGGCGTCGAGGCCCATGGGCATTTGAGACAATCGATCCCATGATCGAGGCGCGGCGGCTCCACATCCTCCGTGCGGTGGCCGACCACCGCACGGTGACGGCGGCTGCCGCCGCGCTGTATCTCACCCCGTCCGCGGTCTCCCAGCAGCTCACCGCCCTGGAGCAGGAGACCGGCCACCGTCTGGTCGAGCGCAGTGCGAAGGGTGTACGTCTCACCCCCGCCGGCGAGATCCTGCTCGGCCACACCAACGCCGTCCTCGCCCAGCTGGAGCGGGCCGAGGCCGAGCTCGCCGCGTACAGCTCGGGCGCCGCCGGCACGGTGATCGTCGCCTCCTTCGCGACCGGTATCGCCCAGGTCGTGGCCCCCGCGGTGGCCCGCCTCGCCGAGTCGGCGCCGGGCATCCGCCTCCGCGTCCTGGACGCGGAGGGCGACGCCAGCCTGCCGATGGTCCTGGACCGGCAGGTGGATGTGGCGGTGGCCGTCGAGTACCGCGGGGCCCCGTCGGCCGACGATCCGCGGCTGGCCCATGTACCGCTGTACGCGGAGCCGTTCGACGCGGTCGTGCCCGTGCGTCACCGGCTGGCCGAGGCGTCCGTGATCCCGCTCGCCGAGCTGGCCAAGGACGTCTGGATCGGGCCCTACCCGGGCAACCCCTGCCACGACGTGGTCGTCCTGGCCTGCGAGGGCGCCGGATTCCAGCCCCGCCTCGAACACTCCTCGGACGACTTCCGCGCGGTCGTCGCCCTCGCCTCGGCCGACGCGGGCGTGGCGCTCGTACCGCGGTCGGCGCTGAGCGGCACGGACCTCACGGGCGTGGTCGTACGGCCGGTCGACGGGGCCGCCCCGACGCGGCGGGTGTTCGCGGCGGTACGCAGAGGGGCGGAGGGGCATCCGCTGATCCGCCCGGTGTTGGCCGAGCTGCGGGAAACCGCCCGCTGATGGCGCACCGGGACGCGCGCGGCCTGGGCCTCGATCCCCGACCACGCGGCGGATCCGGCGGGGGTGCTGCGGCCGACGACCCTGTACTGCAAGCATGTGAGCACGGGCACTCCCACCAGGTGATTGTCAGTGACGACGGCTACGGTGCCTGTCATGCCGGATGCCGAAGACGTACGCCGAATCGCCCTTGCCCTGCCGGACACGACGGAGAAGGTCGCCTGGAACATGCCCACGTTCCGGGTCGCGGGGAAGATGTTCGCGACGCTGCCCGAGGACGAGACCTCCATCGCCGTGCGCTGTCCCAAGGAGGAGCGGGACGAGCTGGTGCTGGCCGAGCCGGAGAAGTTCTGGATCGCCGGCCACGAGGCACAGTTCGCCTGGGTCCGGGCCCGGCTCGCCGCGATCGAGGACGAGGGCGAACTGCGCGCCATCCTCGCCGACTCCTGGCGCCAGGCGGCCCCGCCGCGGCTCCTGGAGGCCTACCCCGGGCTGGGGCTTCCGCCCGCGGACTGAAAAGCCGTGCGCGACCACGGAGCCGAGTGCGGTATTGTTTCCCTGCACGTCCGGCCAGGGGAAACCCCCAGGTCAGACGGCACCGGGACGTGGCGCAGCTTGGTAGCGCACTTGACTGGGGGTCAAGGGGTCGCAGGTTCAAATCCTGTCGTCCCGACGGTGCGAAGGGTCTTCGCAGGCGAGAGCCTGCGGGGGCCCTTTTCGTGTGGGCCGGTTCCGGCTCCGGCCGTCCCCCGAAAACACTCACCCGACCGCCCCGCCCCGCTCCCCTCTATCAGCTAACATAGAATAATTAGATAGATAAATAGGCGACTGGTGGCGAGGAGTGGCCGTGGACTTCGGGCTGACCGACGAGCAGGACCTGTTGCGCGCGACGGCACGGCAGTTCGTGGCCGACGTGTGCCCGGCCGAGAAGGCCAAGGAGTGGGACGAGAAGGGTGTGGTGCCGCCCGAGCTGTTCCGCGGCATGGCCGACCTGGGGTGGTTCTCGCTCCCGTTCAGCGAGGAGGAGGGCGGCGACGGCGGCGGGCCGCTCGAGCTCGTCCTGATCGCCGAGGAGCTGGGGCGGGCCAGCTTCGACGTCGCCATGTGCTACATCGGCGTGCTCATTCCGGGGATCACCGTGTTCCGGTGGGGCAGCGAGGCGCAGCGCGACTTCATCCGCGAGCAGGTCATGACGGGCCGCCATCGGCTCGCGGTCGGCCTCAGCGAGCCGGACAGCGGTTCCGACGCGGCGGCGCTGCGCACCACCGCCGAGGACCACGGGGACCACTTCGTCGTGCGCGGGCAGAAGGCGTGGTGCACGGGTGCCGGGCTCCCCGACACGACCATCGCGACCTACGTGCGCACGGGGCCGCGCGAGCCGAAGCACGGCGGCATCAGCCTGCTGCTCGTCGACCCGGCGACGCCGGGCGTCGAGGTGCGCCGGACACCGACGCTCGCCCGGCACATCCTGGGCACCAACGAGGTCTTCTTCAACCACGCCGCGGTCCCCAAGGAGAACCTCGTCGGACCGCGCGACGACGGCTGGAAGGTCATGCTCTCCAACATCGAACTGGAGAAGGTGATCATCAGCGGCGGCTATCTGGGCGCCGCGCAGGCCACCCTCGACGAGATGCTGGAGTACGCGCGCACCCGGCACGCCTTCGGCCGGCCGATCGGCAACTTCCAGGCGCTCGCCCACGCCATGGCCGACCTGCAGACCGAGATCGACTCCGCCCGACTGCTCGCCCACCGAGCCGCCTGGCTGCTCGCCCAGGGCAAGCCGTGCACCCGAGAGGGGTCGATGGCGAAGCTGAAGGGTTCGGAGACGTACGTGGCGGCCGCCCGGCTGGGGATGCAGGTCTGCGCGGGACACGGATTCTCGACGGAGAGCGTGATGAGCTTCCGCTACCGGGAGTCGATCGTGGCCACCATCTCCGGGGGGACCAGCCAGATCCAGCGCAACGGCATCGCCCGCAGCATGGGACTGCGCTCCTACTGACCTCGGCCGTCCGGGCGGCCCCGGCCGTCCCCGCTGCCGCCGTCCTGCTCGGCCAGCCACTTCTCGTGCCGTGCGAAGTGGCCCCGGTCCCGGGTCACCCAGATCCCGGAGGCCCGGGCCAGCACGGCCCGCGTCGGCAGCAGCACCATCTCGCCCCTGATGTACCAGCGTGAGCCCTCGCGCCGCTCCACCCAGGCCCTGACCTCCAGCGGCCGCTGCACCGGCACCGGCTTGACGAAGCTCACGCTCAGTTCCGCCGTCACGCTCAACACCCGGTGCAGCAGCGGGAGATGGCCGAGGCAGTCGTCCAGCACGGCCGCCGTCCAGCCGCCGTGCGCCACATCGGGGCCGCCCTCCTGGTCGCGCGGACAGGCCAGTTCGAACCACGCCACCCCGTCGTCGTCGAGACGCTCCCGACGCACGCCCAGCCGGCAGGAACCGGAACCGCGGCACGCTCCGCACAGCGCCACCCCGCCGGGGCTGCGGGGCGGCTCCTGGAAGTCCGCGCCCGCCCAGGTCCCCGTCGTGTTCCCCATCCGTTCCTCCTGTCACACGTCCGCGAGCAGCGGACGCAGCTTCCCGGCGATGAGCTGGACCTGGCGGGCCACCATCTCCTCGGGCATCCCGGCCAGCGAGGCCCACAGGAACACCCCTTCCACCGGCAACCCTGCCACGTACGCCGTGACGGCCTCGGCGGTCTCCTGCGGGGTGCCGTACAGGAACTGTCCGACGCCGCTCGCGCTCAGCCCGGTCTCCCGCCACTTCTCCGGGTCGATGGGGCGCGGTGCGGGCCGGTCCGTCCCCTCCACCATGTACCGGCGGTAGCTGTCCCACTGGTATGCCAGGTGTCTGCGCACCACCGGCCAGTCCCCCTCGGGGTCCTCGGTGACGAACGTGGTGAACGAACCCTGCATCCGGGCCACCGAGGCGTCGTACCCGCTCTCGGCGAGGCCCTCCCGGTACGGCTCCAGCAGGGCGGGATTCAGGGACAGCAGCCCCGTGCCGAGCCGGCCGGCCCGCCGGGCGCCCTGCGGGCCCTGGTAGCCGAGCCAGATCGGCAGCGGGTCCTGGACGGGGCCGGGGGTGACCAGGGATTCGGCCCACAGGCCGCGGATCTCGCGTACGCGCTGGTCGGTCGTGGTGTACCGCTTGGCGAGGTCGGCGCCGAACAGACGGTACTCGGGCACCCGGTAACCGGTGCCGAGGCCGAGGTCCAGGCGGCCGTCGCTGATGATGTCCACGATCGCCGCCTGTTCGGCGAGTTCGGGGGCCGCGTGCAACGGTGCGGGGATGACCGCGGTGCCCAGGCGCACCCTGCGGGTGCGGGCCGCGGCGGCCGCCGCCATGGTGAGCGGCTGGGGGAGGTAGCCGTCCTCGAAGCCGTGGTGTTCGGAGAACCAGACCGAGTCCAGACCGAGCCGGTCCGCCTCCTCGCACATCTCCAGGGCGAAGCCGTACAGCCGTGACCAGCTCTGCCGCCAGGGCGGCGGGTTGCGCAGGTCGAAGTAGACGCCCACCTTCACGCCGGACCGCCTCCTGTCGTCGTGTCGTCCGTCAGCCGGATCGTCGCTCGCGCGACGGAGATCCCTTCGCCGGGCGGCAGCAGCCGCACCGGGCGCAGGTCCAGCGCCTCGATCTCCGCGAGGTCCTCGACCATGGCCGAGATCCGCAGGATGGTCTCCTCCAGCGCCGCCAGGTCGACACCCCGGCCGCCCGCCCGGCCGTCCAGCAGCGGGGCCGCCCGCAGCGAGCGGACCATCTCCCGCGCGTCGCGGTCGCTGAGCGGTGTGACGCGGTGCGCGAGGTCCGCCATGAGGTCGGCGTAGTCCCCGGTGAGGCCGAAGGAGACCACCGGACCGAAGACCGGGTCGGCGCCGACGGCGAGGAACGCGTCCGGGCCGTCGCCCCTCGGGGTGTCCCGGACGGTGATGCCGTACGAGGCCAGCAGCTCGGCGGTGACCTCGTCCGGAAGCGGGCCGGGTGCACGCCCGAGGACCAGTGAGCGCGCGCGCTCGGTGTCGATTCCCGCCAGGTCCGGTACGACCCCCGCGGGGGTACTGCGCCAGGACTGGTAGGCGGCCGCGTGACCGAGCGAGGTGGCCGCGGCTTCGGGGAAGGCGTAGGTCGGGACGACGAGTTCGCCCCGGTGCAGCAGATCGGCGACGCCCGCCCCGCCCAGGAAGCTCGTCACGACCGGTTTCGTGGGCGCCCCCGCGGCCGCGTCGAGGATCGCCGACGCCACCTCGTCCGGCTTGTCCGCCAGCGGCGGCATGAACAGGACGATCGCCGCGTCGATGCCGTCGTCGGCCAGCGCCGCCTCCAGTGCCTGCCGGTAGTGCTCGGCGGTGGCCATGGGGGTCAGGTCGATCGGGTTGGCGACGTCCGCGTGGGGCGCGAGCGCCGGACGGAGCCGGTCCCGGGTGCGCTCACCGAGGGCGGGCACGCACAGGCCGCTCGCCGCGCAGGCACCCACGGTGAGCGCCGCGGGACCGCCCGCGTTGGTGACGACGGCGATCCGGTTGCCGGGCGGCGGAGGCTGGTGGGCCAGCAGCAGGGCGACGTCGAACAGCTCCTGAAGGCCGCTGGTGCGGATCACCCCCGACTGGGCGAACAGCGAACTCACCGCCGCGTCCGCCTGGCCCGGGTGGACCGCGACGATCGGCTTGCGCGGTGCGACACGGCGGGCGACGCGGGCGAACCGGCGCGGATCGCCGAACGTCTCCACATGCAGCAGGATCACCGAGGTCGCCGGGTCCTCCTCCCACCACTGGAGCAACTCGTCGGTGGACACGTCCACGGCATGGCCCACCGACACGAAGCCGGAGAAGCCGAGCCGCAGCCGCCTGGCGAAGTCGAGGACCGCGAGCCCCAGCGGCCCGGACTGGCTGGACATGGCCACCCGGCCGGGCTTCGGCAGGGCGGGGGAGAACGTCGCGGCCAGCCGTGCCGCGGGGGTCGTGTTGAGTACGCCCATGCAGTTCGGGCCCACCAGCCGCATCCCGGACGCGCGGGCGAAGCGCGCGAGTTCCAGCTCGGTCGAGCGCCCTTCGGCTCCCGTCTCGCCGAAGCCCGTCGAGACGACGACCACCGCCTTGGCCCCCGCCTCGGCACACTCCCGTACGGCAGCGGGAACCGCCTCGGCACGCACGGCCACCAGCGCCAGGTCCGGTGGCTCGGGGAGATCCCGCACGCCGGGGTACGCCCGGACCCCGGCGATCTCGCGCGCCCGCGGGTTGACCGGGAACACACTGCCGCCGAAGCCGCCCCGCAGCAGGTTGGCCACGATCTCGTGGCCGATGGTCAGGGGGCTGCGGTTGGCGCCGATCACGGCGACCGACCGCGGTTCCAGCAGGGGCTTCAGGGAGCGCCGTACGGCTGTGTGCTCACGGCGTTCCGCCCGGGCCAGGGCCTGGGCCTGCGGGTCGACGGCGATCTCGAAGTGGATGATCTGGCCGGGCGGGCCGGCCTCCACCCGGTAGCCGGAGCCGAGGAACACATTGATCATCCGGGTGTTGTCGGCGAGGACGTCGGCCTCCAGCACCCGGATGCCCCGGGTGCGGGCCGCGGCCGCGATGTGCTCCAGGAGCAGCCGGCCCAGCCCCTCGCTCTGGTGGTCGTCCCGGATGGTGAAGGTGACCTCCGCGTGCTCCGGCTCCTCGGGGTCGCGGACGTAGCGGACCAGGCCGGCTATCTCCTCGCCGGCCAGGGCGACGAGTGCCAGTTCGTCGAGGTAGTCCACGTGCGCGCCGCGCCGGATGACGTCGTCGCGGACGCGGACCACCGGTCCGAGGGAGCGGTAGGCCAAAGTGGCCCGGGACAGGCTGCCGACGAAGGCGACGAGCCGGTCGGCGTCCTCGGGCCGGATCGGCCGGATGAAGGTCGACCGTCCGGTCCTGACGAGCCCGGGCCGCTCCAGATCCTCGGGATACGAGGGATACGGGGGATTCGAGGCGTACGGGGGAGTGGTCACGGTGGTGTGCCCGCTCAGACGGCCGCTTCCCGGGGGGTCTGCTCGGGCAGCTTGAACAGCTCGTTGAAGGTGCCGCGTGTGACGCGGTCCCGGATGTCGTCCGGCACGCCGTCGAACAGGTCGTGCAGCGTGGCCTGGGTGTGGCCGTAGGTGCCCTCCAGATGGGGGTAGTCGTCGCCCCACATCACGTTGCGGTAGCCGGTCGCCTCGACGATCTCCACCGAGCTCTTGTCGTGCTGGAACGACGCGTACACCTGCTGCCGGATGATCTCGCTGGGCAGCCGGCTCAGCTTCGGGCGGACGAACATGCCGTGCTGGCGGTAGGCCTCGTCCATCCGGTCGCCGATGGCCGGCACCCAGCCCGCGCCGCCCTCCGCGATGAGGATCCTCAGGTCCGGGTGACGGTCGAGGGCACCGCCCGCGACCAGGTGGGACACCACGCGCATGCCCGGGTAGGTCGTCTCCATGTAGTTCACGACCGCGCCGCCGGGACCGCGGAAGACGACGTTCTGTCCGCCGGTGCCGATATGGAAGCCGAGCACCATGCCCGCCCGCTCGGCCGCGGTCCACAGCGGTTCCCAGCGGTCGAGGGCGTACTCCTCGCCCTCCCGGGTCGAGCAGGGCAGGAAGACCGCCTTGAAGCCGAGCTCGGCCGCCCGCTCCAGCTCCGCGACCGCGTCGCCGATGTCGGCCGTCGAGACACAGGCGGTGGTGATCACCCGCTTGTTCTTGCTGAGGATCTCCTCGTACGCCCAGTCGTTCCAGGCTCGTACGGTCTCCCGGGCGAGCTCGCGATCAGTGATCGACACCAGCCAGAACCCCATGGAGGGGAAGGCGAGTTGGGACCACACGCCCTCCTGGTCGAGGTCCTTGAGCCGGACCGGCAGATCCCAGGCACCCGGCGGGCGCATGGCGTCCATGAAGTCGCCGAGCTGGCGGTCGATGCGCTCGCCGTCGATGTAGAGCATCTCGTACTTCTCGCCGCGCTCACTGCGCGGAGCCCGGGCGCCGAGCCGGGCCGGCAGCCTCTCGGTCCACACGTCGGCGGGTTCCATCACATGGGAGTCGCCCGAGTTGACCCAGATCTTCGACATGACACCCCTTTGAGTCAATGGATGCAATCAGTTAGCGATTTTAGTTGTATCGGAGGCGGAAGGGAAGGCGGTGCCGGTCCTCGACTTCAATCCGTAGAAATAGTTGACTGATTGCGCTGATAGCTGGAAGATCTGGGCACTGAGCCGCAAGGAGGCGCCATGGCCGGTGACAGGGACACCGCTGACAGGTACTTCGAGCCCCAGGTGGAGACCATGCCCCGCGAGGAACTGCGGGCGCGGCAGGAGGAACGCATCCTGGAGCTGGTCGAGTACGCCTACGCCAACTCGGGCTTCTACCGCGAACTCTGGGACGAGCACGGGGTCCGTCCCGCCGACATCCGGTCGCTGGAGGACTTCCGGGCGCGCGTCCCGTTCATCACCAAGGACATGGTGCGCGCCCACCGGGCCCGCACCGGCGACCCCTTCGGCGGCCTTCTCTGTGTCCCGACCGAGGAGCTGACCTCCGTGTCGTCCAGCTCGGGCACCACCGGCGACCCGGAGTTCTTCGCCGAGATCTGGCAGGACGCCCCGCCCCTGGTCACCGCGCAGGTGCGCGACCTGTGGGAACTCGGCCTCAGGCCCGGCGACCGGGTGCTGAGTCCGCCCGGCACCTTCCGCAACCTGATGGACCCCGGCTACCAGGCGCTGGGCGCCGTGGTGATCGAGGTCGACACCTGGATGGGGAAGATGCACGAGGTCGTCGAGGCGCTGCGCACCTACCGGCCCGCCTATCTGCAGATGATGTATCCGCAGATGGTGGAGCTGGAGCACCTGGCCGAGAAGACGGACCTGAGGGAGGCGTTCTCCTCCCTCAAGGGCGCCTCCTGTGCCGGGCAGCCGCTGAGCCGGAAGATGCGCCGGCGGATCCACGACGACTGGGGCATCGACGTCTACGAGTACACCAGCGCCGCCGACACCGGCACCGCCTGGGAGTGCCGCGAGCACGACGGCTTCCACCTCTGGGAGGACACCGTCTTCGCGGAGTGCGTGGAGGTGACGCAGGACGGCTGGCGCGACGTCCCCGACGGCGACCTCGGCGAGCTGGTCGCCACCGACCTGGACAACCGGGCCGCCCCGCTGATCCGTTACCGCAGCGAGGACCTCGTCCGCCTCTCCCGTGACACCTGCGGCTGCGGCCGTACACATGCCCGGATGTGGGTGGCCGGACGGCGCGGCGACGAGACGCTGGTCCAGGGGCGGTCCGTGGTGCTGCGGGACATCTGGCAGGCCGTGGAGGACCAACCGGAGACGGTGGCCGGGGTGTTCCAGATCGTCCGGGACCGCCGCGAGGTCGACGAACTGCGCCTGCGCGTCGGCTACGACCCCGCGCTCACCGGCGATGTCGACGCCCTGGCCGGCCGGCTGGCCGAGGCCGTGCGGACCCGGACCGGAGTCAAGCCGGTGCTGGAGATGCGCACCGAGGAGGATCTGTTGAAGACCATGACCAGCGTCGCCAAGTTCCCGCGGGTGGTGAAGAGCTGATGGCCCGCGCCGACACCCTGGCCCGGGCCGGGGAACTCGATCGCCCCGCACTCGCCTACCTGGTGCGCTTCCCCGCCGCCGACGGCATCCGGGAGACGGAACTGACCTGGGCCGAACTCGCCCGGGACACCGCATGGGTCACCGCACGTCTGCGGGAGCACGGCCTCGCCGCCGGGCAGCGGGCGCTGCTGACCGCGTCCGGCTTCGAGGGCTTCTGGGGACACGCGGTCATCGACGCGCTGCGGACGCTGAAGGTGACGTACGGCATCGCCGAGGCGATGGGCTGGGACCACCGCCGTACCGCGGTCTTCCACCGCGAACTGCGGCCCCAGGCGGTGATCGGGCTGTCCGCCGAAACCGTGGAGGGACTGGCCGGCTCCGCGGACATCGGCGAGATGTTCCGGTCCACGTCGGTCGTGCTGGCCCGGCCCGCCGCCGTACCGATGCTGCGGGCGGTCGGTGTGGCCGCCCACCTCTTCTCGGCCGTCGGGCCGGCCCTCGCGCTGGAGTGTCCCGAGCGCGGCGGCGCGCACGTCAACGCGGCCGAGTGGCGCGTCGGCGAGCAGGACGGGGAGTTGTTCGTGGCGGCCGGCGAGCAGCGCACGTCGGCCCTGCCCCGGACCCCGCTCGGCATGGCGGGCCGGGTCGTCGCCGGGCGGTGCGCCTGCGGCAGCGACGACCCGCGCGTGCTGCTCGCCGAGGCCCAAGCCCACGTCTGACCGACCAGTCGCTGTCATCGAGGAGTTGAGGATGTCCGAAGGAGTGGTCGACGGCCGTGTCGTGGTCGTCACCGGAGCCGGCAACGGCATCGGCCGGGCACACGCCCTGGCGTTCGCCGCGCACGGAGCGAAGGTCGTGGTCAACGACCTGGGAGGCGGGCGGGACGGCGCCGGCGCCTCGTCCGGACCCGCGCAGACCGTGGTGGACGAGATCGTCGCGGCCGGTGGTGAGGCCGTGGCCAACACCGACGACATCTCCGCCTGGGACGGCGCCGGTCGCCTCGTCCGGCAGGCCGTGGACACCTACGGCGGCCTCGACGTGCTGGTGAACAACGCCGGTATCCTGCGCGACCGGATGATCGTGTCGATGACCGAGCAGGACTGGGACGGCGTGCTCGCCGTCCACCTCAAGGGCAGTTTCGCCACCCTGCACCACGCGGCCGCGTACTGGCGCGAGCGCGCCAAGTCCGGTCACACCAACGACGCCAGAGTGATCAACACGACCTCCCCGTCCGGCGTCTTCGGCAACTCCGGACAGTCCAACTACGGGTCGGCCAAGGCGGGCATCGCGAGCCTCACGATCATCGCCGCCGCCGAACTCGCCCGCTACGGCGTCACCGTGAACGCCATCGCGCCCACCGCGTTGACCCGGCTGACCGAGGACATCGAGATGATGCGGCGGGCCGCTCGGAGCCAGGACCTCACCCCCGAGGCCATCTCACCGCTCGTGGTGTGGCTGGGCTCGGCTGCGTCGCGCGAGGTGACCGGCCGGGTGTTCGGCGTCGTCGGCAACCGGATCACCGTGCTGGAGGGCTGGGTCAACGGCCCCGGTGTGGGTTCCGAGAACCGGTGGACCCCCGAGGAACTGTCCTCCGTCGTCCCGAACCTGGTGGCGAAGGCGGCACCCAACGCCGACGCCCTCGGCAACCGGAACGGGGCCTGAGATGAGCACTCGTACGGAACAACTCCCGGTCGCCGAGGGCCTGTTCACCTGGCCGCCCGGGGACGACAACCCGCTGCGGCTCATCGGCTCCGAATGCGCGGACTGCGCCCTGGTCAGCTTCCCGGCCGCCCCCACCTGTGTCCAGTGTGCGAGCACGGAGTCCAAACGGCGGCTGCTCGCCGACCACGGCACCCTGTGGACGTACACCACCCAGGACTTCCGCCCACCGTCACCGCCGTACGACGGACCCGAGGCCTTCGAGCCCTACGCGGTCGGCTACGTCGAACTCCCCGGCGAACTGCTCGTCGAGGCCCGGCTCACCGAACCCGACCCGGACAGGCTGCGCATCGGTCAGCCCATGCGGCTGACGCTCGTGCCCTACACCGTCCGCGACGACGGCACCGAGGTCGTCACGTTCGCGTTCACCCCGGCTGAGGAGGAGACACCGTGACCGAGGCCGTCATCATCGGAGTGGGGCTCCACCCCTTCGGGCGCTTCCCCGGGAAACCGGCGCTGGACATGGGCGCGGACGCGGTACGCCTCGCCCTCGCCGACGCGGGCGTCGACTGGCCGCAGATCCAGGGCGGTTACATCGGCAGCTACGAGGTCGCCAACCCCGACGCCATCGTGGGACGGCTCGGCCTGACCGGCCTCCCGCTGCGCGGAGTGTTCAACGGCTGTGCCACGGCCGGTACGGCCGTCGCGCTGGCCGCCCGCGCCATCGAGACCGGCGAACACGACCTCACCATCGCGATCGGCCTCGACAAACACCCGCGCGGCGCCTTCGCCGCCGACCCGTCCGTGGCCGGCATCCCCTCCTGGTACGGGCAGACCGGCCTCTTCCTCACCACCCACTTCTTCGGCATGAAGATCAACCGCTATATGCACGAGCACGGCATCTCGCACGAGACGCTCGCCCGGGTCGCCTCCAAGAACTTCGGCAACGCGGCCGCCAACGAGAAGGCCTGGCGCCGCACCCCCCTCACCCCGGAGGAGGTCCTGGCCTCCCCGGTGCTCAACTACCCGCTGCGCCAGTTCATGTACTGCGGTCCGAACGAGGGCGCCGCGGCGATCGTGCTGTGCCGCGCCGACCAGGCCCACAAGTACACCGGGAAGCCGGTACGCGTCCGTGCCACCGCGTTGCGCAGCCGCAGACTCGGCGCCTTCGAGGTGCAGAGCCCCTCGTTCCCGGTCGGCGAGGTCGTCGACAGCCCGACGGTGGACGCCTCCCGGGCGGCCTACGAAAGCGCGGGCATCGGCCCGGAGGACGTCGACGTCGCCCAGCTCCAGGACACCGACGCCGGGTCGGAGGTCATCCACATGGCGGAGAACGGCCTCTGCAAGGACGGCGAGCAGGAACGCCTCATCGCCGAGGGCGCCACCGCGATCGGCGGCCGGCTCCCCGTCAACACCGACGGCGGACTGCTCGGCAACGGCGAACCCATCGGTGCCTCCGGTCTCCGGCAGATCCACGAGATCGTCGTCCAACTGCGCGGCACGGCGGGGGACCGGCAGATCCCCGGCACTCCCCGTGTCGGCTACACCCACCTGTACGGCGCGCCGGGCGCGTCGGCGGTGACGATCCTGTCGACCTGACAGCGGAGCGAACGCGATGACATCCGACGACATGCAGGACTTCGCCGCCGAGGCGCGCCGCTTCCTCGACGCCCACGCGGCGAAGGCCGTCGACGGGGCCGCCGTCACCTGGGGTGAGGGCGACGATTCGATGGCGTACTTCAGCAGTCTGCCGCCCGAGGAGGAGGCGGAGCAGGTGCGGCGGGCGCGCGCGTGGCAGCGAACCCGCCACGAGAACGGCTTCGGCTGGATCACCGGCCCGCCCGAGTACGGCGGCCGGGGCCTGACCCCCGTCCACGACCTGCTCTACGACAGCATCGAGTCCGAGTACGACGTCCCGGACACCGGAGTGCTCGGCGTGGTCGGCCTCGGCATGATCGGACCGACGATCCTCGCCCACGCCCAACCCGCCCTGCGTGAACGCTGGTTGCCCGCGATGTACCGCGGCGACGCCATCGCCTGCCAGCTGTTCAGCGAACCCGGCGCCGGATCCGACCTGGCGGCCGTGGCGACCCGGGCCGTCCGCGAGGGCGAGGACTGGGTGCTCAACGGGCAGAAGGTGTGGACGTCGGTCGCCCAGCACAGCCAGATCGGCCTCGCGCTGACCCGCACCGACCCCGACGCGCCCAAGCACCGCGGCATCACCGCCTTCCTGGTCCCCATGGACGCCCCCGGCGTCGAGGTCCGCCCGCTGCGTCAGATGACCGGCGGCGCCGACTTCAACGAGGTCTTCCTCACCGACGTCCGCATCCCCGACGACCACCGCCTCGGTGAGGTCGACGGCGGCTGGACGGTCGCCCTGACCACCCTGATGAACGAGCGCAACACGGTCGGCAGCGAAGGCGCGGGCCCCGTGGCCGCCGCTCTGTCCCCGGACCACCTCTCGGCCCTCATGCGCGCCACCTGGACCTGGGACGACCGCGCCCTGCGCGGACGCCTCGCCGAACTCCTCGTGGACGCGATGGCCACGGGCTACCTCAACGACCGCGCCCAGCGCACCCTTCGGGCGGGGATCGCCCCCGGCCCCGAGAGGTCCGTAGCCAAGCTGATGTACGGCCAGAACCTCACCCGCGCCGCCCACTTCGTGTCCGAGTGCCTCGGCCCGCGCATCATCGCCGACACCGGCCGCTGGGGCATGTACTCCTGGTCCGAACTCCTGCTGGCCACACCGGCGTTGCGCATCCTCGGCGGCACCGAGGAGATCATGAAGAACATCCTCGCCGAGCGGGTCCTCGGTCTGCCCAAGGAGGCACGCGCATGAGCGCCGACGAGAGCGGACTGCAAGAACTCCGCACGTCCGTCAGGGAGTTCCTCGAAGCGAAGTCCTCCGAGGAGGCCGTACGCAAACTCCTCGACAGCGAGCCCCGCTTCGACCCGGACGTGTGGGCGCAGGCCGCCGAACAGCTGCGCCTGCCGGCCCTGGCAGTCCCCGAGGAGTACGGCGGCGACGGCTTCGGACCGGTCGAACTCGGCGTCGTACTGGAGGAGATGGGCCGCGCCCTGTTCTGCTCCCCCTTCTTCGCCACCGTCGTCCTTGCCGTCCAGGCACTGCTGGCCACGGGTGACCGCGAGGCCTGCGCACGCCATCTGCCCGGGATCGCCGCCGGGCTGACCACCGCCACCCTCGCGGTCACGGAGGAGACCGGCTCCTGGGACCCCGCCCTGATCTCCGCCCGCGCGGTCCCGGACGGGGAAGGCGGCTGGAGGATAAGCGGCCACAAGACCTTCGTCATCGACGGCACCACGGCCGACCTGATCCTCGTCGTCGCCCGCACCGTCGCCGGACCCACGTTCTTCGCGGTGGACCGAACGGCTCCCGGAGTGACGGCCGAGGCGATGCGGACCCTGGACGCCACCAGGGCGATGGCCCGGCTCACGTTCGACGCCGTGCCCGCGATGGCTCTCGGCGCGGAAGGCGCGGGCGGGCGCATCATGGCCGACGTCCTTGACATCGCCTCCGTGGGGCTCGCCGCCGAGCAGTCGGGCGGGGCGCGCCGGTGCCTGGAGATGAGCGCGGAGTACGCCCGCACCCGGCACCAGTTCGGCCGGCCCATCGGCTCCTTCCAGGCCGTCAAGCACAAGTGCGCGGACATGTTGGTCCAGACCGAACTCGCCGAGGCCGCCTCACGAGAGGCCGCGCTGCTGGCCGCCGAGGGCTCCGCCGGCTTCCCGGTCGCCTCGGCGGTCGCGCACGCGAGCTGTTCCAAGGCGTACATGTTCGCCGCCATGGAGAACATCCAGGTCCACGGCGGCATCGGCTTCACCTGGGAGCACCCGGCCCACCTCTACTTCCGGCGGGCCAAGTCCTCCCAGCTGCTCTTCGGCGGCCCGGCGGTCTATCACGAACGGCTGCTGGACCGGCTGGGCATCTGACGACCGAGCCGTCGAGAGGGCCCCGGGGCTTCGGACGTCCCCGGGGCCCTCTCGGTGACCCCGTCCGTCGGATGTTCCGGCGCGTGGCCTAGCCTTCGTGCTCATGACGCGCGTCTGGCTCCCCTCGATCCTGTTCCTGCTCTGCGGCACAGGACTCGCGGTCGCGCTGCTCCTCGACGGAGACGTCGGCACCGCCTCGGTAATCCTGCTGCTGTTCATGCTGCTCGCGGCGGTGAACTCGCCCCTGGTCTTCCCCAGGTCGATCGATGCTGCGGAGGCGCGACGCCGTAGCGCGGCCGACGGTCGGCCGATCGTGTTCTGGCGGCCGGGCTGTCCGTACTGCCTCCGGCTGCGCATGCGGTTGGGCCGCCGAGCCCGCCGGGCGCACTGGGTCGACATCTGGCGCGACCCCGAAGGCGCGGCGGCGGTGCGGGCGGTCAACGACGGCGACGAGACCGTGCCGACCGTCGTCGTGGCCGGCCGGCCCCACGTCAACCCCGATCCCGCGTGGGTGCGCGAACGGCTCTCCCGATCCGCGTGACCGCGTGACCGCGTGACCGCGTGACCGCGAGTCCGCGAGGACGAGCTCAGCCGCGCGCCGCCTCCCCCAGGAGCGCCTTCGCGATGATGACCTGCTGGATCTGGCTGGTGCCCTCGTAGATGCGGAACAGCCGGGCGTCGCGGTAGAAGCGCTCGACGGCGACTCCGCGCATGTAGCCCGCGCCGCCGTGGACCTGGACCGCGCGGTCGGCGACCCGGCACACCATCTCGCTCGCGAAGTACTTCGCACAGGACGGGCCGATCTTGGTGTCGGTACCCGCGTCGAAGGCGCGGGCGGCCTCCAGCACGGTGGCCCGGCCCGCGTAGTAGTCGGTCTGCGAGTCGGCGATGAGGCCCTGGACGAGCTGGAAGGAGCCGATGAGCTGTCCGGACTGCCGGCGGGTGCTCGCGTACGCCACCGACTCGTCGACCAGTCGCTCGGCCATGCCGACCATCAGCGCGGAGATGTGCACCCGCCCGTGCGCGATGCAGCCCATCGCGGTGGAGAAGCCCCGGTTGAGCCCGGACTCGCCGCCGACCAGCGCGGTGGCCGGGACGCGGACGTCGTCGAAGAACACGTCCGCGGTCCAGGCGCCGAACTGGCCCATCTTGTGGTCCCGGGGAGCCACGGTCAGGCCCGGTGTGCCGGCCGGGACCAGGAAGGTCGAGATGCCGCGGGTGCGAGGGGCGTCGGGGTCGGTGCGGGCGAAGACCATGAAGACGTCGGCGAGCGGGGCGTTGGTGATGTACCGCTTGGCGCCGTTTATCACCCACTCGTCGCCGTCGAGATACGCCTTCGTGGTGAGTGTCGAGGGGTCGGAGCCCGCGTCAGGCTCGGTGAGAGCGAACGACGCCAGTACCTCGCCCGAGGCGATCCTCGGCAGCCACTTCACCTTCTGGTCCTCCGTCCCGCCCACCATCAGGACGTGCCCGGCGATGCCGTTGTTCGTCCCGAACATCGAGCGCAACGACGGTGTCGTGTAGCCGAGTTCGAACATCAGCTGGGTCTCTTCGTACATCGAGAGCCCAAGGCCGCCGTACTCCTCGGGCAGCGCGAAGCCGAACAGGCCCATCTTCTTCGCCGCCTCGCGGATGTCCGCGGGCATCTCGTCCTTCTCGTCGATCTCCGCCTCGAGCGGCACGACTCGGTCCCGGACGAACCGCCGGACCTCGTACAGCACGTCGCTGAAGTCAGCCGCGTCCATGTCGACTCCCTTACTCAACCTAGTGATCCGTTTGTGTCTCGTCCGGCGGGGCCGCGTCCGGCGTGCGCTCGGGCCGGTAGCACACGGCCAGCAGTGCCGCCGCGCTCGCCGTACCGAGTCCCGCCGCCAGCAACGCGGGCCCCACGCCCGCGCGTTGCCGGCGCAGCAGCCCGTCGAGGGAGTACCTGCCGTGGCCCAGTCCCGCCAGCGCGACGGCCGCGCCGCCCACCACACCGACGTACTCCCAGCCGCCCTTGAAGACGAAGAAGCCCTTGCCCCGGTGGTCGGTGCGCGCGGCCACGGCCATCAGGCCGACCGCGGCGGCCGCGGGGAGGGGGTTGGCCGCACCCAGGGTGATGCCGATCCCGGCCGCCATCTCGGTCCCGGCCGCCATCCGCGCGTGCACCTCGGCCGGTCTGAGGCCGAGCGCCTCGAACCAGCCCGTCGTGCCCTTGAGGCCGCCCGGCCCCGTGACCTTGTTCCAGCCGTGGGCGAAGAGCATCGGGCCGAGCGTGCCCCGCAGGACGAGCGCGGCGGCGTCATGGCCCTTCACTGGCCGACTCCGGTGGCCCGGCCTGTCGGTGCGACGCCGTACAACCGCGGTACGGCGTCCACGAGTTCGTCGTAGGTGAGGGCCTGTCCTGACTCGCTCGGGTGGACCGCGGCGACAGTCCAGCCCTGCAGCCGGTTCAGTCGGTTGCCCTCGATCCGCAGGACCTGGCCGGTCAGCCAGGCCGCGCTGTCGGAGGCGAGGTAGACGACGACTCCCGAGGCGTTGGCGGGATCGCGCGGATCGAAGTCGCCGGTGGCCCGGAGGTTCTCGCCGACGGCCAGCCCGTCCGTCATCCGGGTGGCCGCGATCGGCGAGATGGCGTTGGCGGTGACGCCGTACTTGCTCATCTCCAGGGCGGTCAGGACGGTGAGCCCGGCGATTCCGGCTTTCGCGGCACCGTAGTTGGACTGGCCCTGGTTGCCGAACAGGCCTGTCCCGGACGTCGTGTTGATGACGCGCCCGGTGACGCGCTCACCGCGCTTGGCGGCCTCGCGCCAGTACGCGCACGCGTGCCGGGTGAGTGCGAAGGTGCCCTTGAGATGGACCGCGATCACCGAGTCGAACTCGGCCTCGCTCATCGAGAACAGCATGCGGTCCCGCACGATGCCCGCGTTGTTGACGACGACGTCCAGGCGGCCGAACTCGGCGACCGTGTCCGCCACCATCGTCTCGGTGGCCGCCCAGTCGGTGACCGACGCGTGGTTGGCGACGGCCCGGCCACCGAGCTTGGTGATCTCCGCCACCACGTCGTCGGCGGGGGAGTCCCCGGTGCGCTCGCCGTGTACGCCCGAGCCGAGATCGTTCACGACCACGGTCGCACCGGCCTCGGCGAGCGCCAGACAGTGCGCCCGGCCCAGGCCCCGGCCACCGCCGGTCACGATGGCGACCTTGTCGTCGAGGATGCCCACGCCGTACCTCCAAAGCAGCAGATGTGTCAGGTCAGTTGAGTTCGCGCAGGATGTCGTCGGTGTGCTCGCCGAGCGTCGGCGCGCCGGTCCGCGGCTTCTCGTCCACGCCCCAGAAGCGCACCGGGGTCGCCACGGTCCTCAGCGGCGGCGCGTCGCCCATCCCGGGCTGTTCGACGAACGCGCCCACGGCCTCCGCCTGTGGATCGGCGGACACCTCCGCCAGGGTCTGCACGGGGGCCCACCACACGCCCTCTGCGTCGAACCGTGCCGCCCACTCGTCCAGCGGCCGTTTGGCGAACTCCTCGTCGAACACGGCGATCAGCTCGCGGACGTGGCCGCGCCGGGCCTTACCGGTCGCGAACCGCTCGTCGTCCGCGAGGTCCTCGCGGCCGAGCGCCTTGACGACGCCCGGCCAGTGCCGGTTGCCCTCCAGGCCGACCAGCCAGAACCAGCGGTCGTCCGCGGCCCGGTAGCTGTTGTAGAGCGGGGACTCGTGCTCGGTGCGGTGACGGGTACGGCCGCGCTTTCCGAAGAAGTTCTGCAGGGCGAGGTCGTTGCCGTTGGCGTACGTCCCGGAGCGCAGCAGGGACACGTCGACGACGCCGCCCTCCCCGGTGCGTTCGCGCCGGAGCAGCGCGGCCAGCACCCCGGCCACCAGGTTGGCGGCGGCCGTGCGGTCGCCGAGCCCGGGGCGGATACCGGGCGGCGGCTCCCCGGCCGGGTTGAGCATGCCGGCGATGCCGGGCCGCGCCCAGAAGGCGGAGACGTCGTATCCGGCGCGGTCGCGCTCGGCACCCGTCCAGCCGTAGCCGGTCAGCGTGCCGACGACCAGCCGGGGGTGACGCTCCCGCAGCTCGTCCGGGTCCAGCCCCAGCCGCTCCAGCGCGCCCGGGCGGAGGTTCGTGACGAACACGTCGGCGCGTTCCAGCAGCCGCTCCAGTACGTCCTTGCCGTCCTGGGAGCGCAGGTCGAGGACGATCCCGCGCTTGCCGCGGTTGTCGGTCTCGAACGGGGGCGCGCTGTCGATGTCCTGGCCGACGTGCCGGAGCGTGTACCGGTTGGGGTCGCCGGTCGGCGCCTCCACCTTGACGACGTCCGCACCCCAGTCCGCGAGCATGGTGGCCGCCGCCGGGGCGGCCACCCACATGCCCAGCTCGACGACGGATATGCCTTCCAGTGGCCGCACGGCCCACCTCCAGTTACGTAGAGACGCCTACACGCCGCGGAACTCGCCCGGGCGGCGCTCGCGGAAGGCCTTGAGTCCCTCGGCCCGGTCCTCGGTGGCGAACAGCACCGCGACGGTCTCCCTCTCGTAGGCGATCGCCGTCTCCAGGTCCATGCCGAGCCCGTGGCCGATCAGCCGCTTGCCCGCGGCGAGGGCGAGCGGGGCCCCGGCCGTCAGGGCGCCGGCCAGTTCCTCGGCGGCGGCGAGTGCTCCGCCGGGTTCGGCCAGTTCGTTGACCAGCCCGAGCTGCCAGGCGCGTTCGGCCTCGATCGGCTCGCCGGTGAGGATCATCTGTCTGGCGATCGCGGGCGGCAGAAGGCGCGGAAGCCGTTGCGTACCGCCCGCTCCCGGCAGGACGCCCAGCTTCATCTCGGGCAGGCCGAGCCTCGCACCCCGTTCCGCCACCCGCAGATCGCAGGCGAGCGCCAGTTCCAGGCCGCCGCCGAAGGCGAAGCCGTGCACCGCCGCCACCGAAGGCTTGGGGAAGTCCTCCAGCAGCGCGTACACCGTCGTCAGCCGCCCCACGAAGGCCCGGAACTGCCCGGGGGAGGTGCACGCCTCGATCTCGCCCAGGTCGGCGCCGGCCGAGAAGGCCCGGCCCGCTCCGGCCACGACCAGGGCGCGTACGTCGTCGTTGTCGCGTATGCCGTCGAGCGCGCGGGTGAGCCGGTCCACGGTCTCGGAGCCGATCGCGTTGAGCCGTTCCGGCCGGTCGAGGGTCAACACGGCGATCCGGTCGCGGAGTTCGACACGCAGCACGGTGCTCACCTCAGACCATCGTCAGGCCGCCGCTGACCGAGAGCGTCTGCCCGGTCATGTAGGCGGCGTCGTCGGAGGCGAGGAAGGCCACCACACCGGCGATCTCGGCGGGCCGGGCGACGCGGCGCAGCGGGATCGCCCGTACGGTCGCGTCGTACATCTTCTGGCTGTAGTCGGCGACCTGGCCGAGCAGCGCGGTGTCGGTCGGCCCGGGACAGACGGTGTTCACGGTGACGGCGTGCCGCGCGACCTCGCGGGCGAGGGCCTTGCCGAAGGCGATGACCCCGCCCTTCGTCGCGGAGTACACGACCTCACCCGAGGAGCCGACCCGGCCGGCGTCCGAGGCGATGTGCACGATCCGGCCGCCGCCGCGCTCGATCATCGAGTCGAGCACCGCCCGGGTCACAGTGATCGTCCCGCGCAGGTTGACGGCGATGATCCGGTCCCAGGTCTCCTCGTCGCTGTCGACGAACCGGCCGATGACATCGACGGCCGCGTTGTTGACCAGCACGTCCACCGGGCCGAGTTCGGACGTCACCCGCCGCACCGCCGCACGCACGGCCGCGCTGTCGGAGATGTCGGCGCCGACCCCCGCGGCGGCCACCCCGTGCCGCTCCGTGAGCCCGGCCGCGACCTTGGCCGCTGCCTGGGCGTCCACGTCGCAGACGGCGACCGAGGCGCCGTGGGCGGCCAGTGTGTCGGCGATCGCCTCGCCGATGCCCCGCCCCGCCCCGGTGACGAGCGCCACCTTGTCCCGTACGCTCACGCGCCCTCCCTCGCCCAGGTCCTGAAACAGCGCTATCGTATAACTACTTCAGCTGAATAAGCGAGATGCCGAGCACGTGAGATGCGGGAGTGGAGCCGAGCATGCGCCGTACGATCTTCACCGAGGAGCACGAGCTGTTCCGGGAGACCGCCCGCTCCTACTACCTGCGGGAATGCGTCCCGCACACCGAGGAGTGGGAGCGTGAGGGGCAGGTCGGCCGGGCCGCGTGGGCGGCGGCGGGCAAGGCCGGGCTCATCGGCTGGGAGTTCCCGGAGGAGTACGGCGGGCAGGGCATCCGGGACTTCCGGTACAACGCCATCATGGCGGAGGAGATGGCCGCCACCGGCGCGGTCGGCATCGGGCTCGGCCTGCAGAACGACGTTCTCCCGCCCTACCTCATGAACCTCACCACCCCGGAACAGAAGGCCCGTTGGCTCCCCGGAGTGATCGCGGGCGAGACGATCTGCGCGCTCGCGCTGTCCGAGCCCGCCGCCGGATCCGACCTCAAGGGCATCCGCACCACCGCCCGCCGCGACGGCGACGAGTGGGTGATCGACGGCTCGAAGACCTTCATCACCAACGGAATCCTGGCCGACCTGGTCGTCGTCGCCTGCAAGACCGATCCCGAGGCCGGGCACAAGGGGATCAGCCTGCTCGTCGTGGAACGCGGTGCCGAGGGCTTCGAGCGCGGACGCAAGCTCGACAAGGTCGGCATGAAGGCCCAGGACACCGCCGAACTCTTCTTCCGCGAGGTGCGCGTGCCCGCCGAGAACCTCCTCGGTCAGGAGGGGCGCGGTTTCTACCACATGATGGGCAACCTCCCCACCGAGCGGCTCGCCATCGCGGTGGCCGCGCTCGCCTCCGCCGAGCGGGCCTTCGGCTTCGCGCTGGAGTACGCCAAGGACCGCACCGCCTTCGGCCGGCCCATCGGGCAGTTCCAGGCGAACAGGTTCGCGCTCGCCGACATCAAGGCCAAGCTCGGCGTGGCCAGGGTCTTCCTCGACGGCTGCATCATGGCGCTGGTCCAGGGCGAGCTGACGGCCGAGGAGGCCGCCGCGGCCAAGTACTGGACCACGGAGACCGGCTGGGAGGTCATCGACCGCTGCATGCAGCTCTTCGGAGGCTACGGCTACATCAACGAGTACGAGATCGCCCGCATCTGGCGGGACAGCCGCGTCCAGCGGGTGTTCGGCGGCACCTCGGAGATCATGCAGGAGATCGTCGGCCGGTCGCTGGGACTGTGAGCCTCGCGAGAACTGCGCTGTTTATTGATTGGTTCGGCTAAATAGGTTATCTATTTAAGCGGTACGAAGTGGGCGTGGCGGACCCAGGAGGCATCGTGGTCACGGTCGACGTGAAACTGCACCAGGAACGGGCCGAGCGGGACCTGCCGCACCCCCGGCTCGTCATCGGCGGCAAGGACCTGCATGACACCAGCGGGGGGCTGTACGAGCATGTCGACCCCGCCACCGGACTGGTCCAGGCGCTCGTCCCGCTCGCCGGGCCCGCTGAGGTGGACCGGGCGGTGGCCGCCGCCCGCCAGGCCTTCGAGGTCTGGGGGTCCATGCGGCCGGCCGAGCGGCGGCGGCTGCTCACCCGCTTCGCCCAGCTGATCCGCGACCACATCCCCGACTTCGCGGCGATCAGCCCGCTGGAGAACGGCGTGTGCGTCGGCGGCTGGGCCGAGAACGTCGGAACGCACATCGCCGAGTGGACCGAGTACTACGCCGGCTGGGCCGACAAGATCGAGGGCATGGTCGGCGCGGGCCACAGCCCGCACGAGAACGTCGAGTACACCCTCGCCGAGCCGTACGGCGTGATCGGCCACATCATCACCTGGAACTCTCCCGCGCTGTCCCTGGCGATGAAGATCCCGCCCTCGCTCGCCGCCGGCAACACCGTGGTGATCAAACCGGCCGAGTCCACCCCGTTCTCCGCGCTGCTCTTCGCGGACCTGGCCCGCGAGGCGGGCATCCCCGACGGTGTGATCAACGTCGTCACCGGCCTCGGTGACGCGGGATCGGCCCTGGTCACCCACCCCGGTGTGGACAAGATCTCCTTCACCGGCGGTCCCGCGACCGCGCGCCGCATCATGGCCGACGCGGCGGTCAGCCTCAAGCCCGTCCTGTTCGAACTCGGCGGCAAGTCCGCCAACCTGCTCTTCGCCGACACCGACCTCGACACCGTCGTGCCGTACTGCGCGGCCTTCGCCATGAGCAACACCGGCCAGGGCTGCGCACTGCCCACCCGCCTGCTGGTGGAGCGACCGATCTACGACGAGGTGGTCGCCCGGGTCACCGGGGTCGTCGCCCACCTCCCCGTGGGCGACCCGCTCGACCCGGCGACCTACATCGGGCCCCTGATCGACGAAGCCGCCCGCGACCGCGTCCAGGGCGTGATCGACAAGGCGGAGAAGGACGGCGCGGGACGGCTGGTGTACGGCGGTGAACGCATCGACGCCGACGGCTGGTTCGTGACACCGACCGTCTTCGCCGACGTCGACAACCGCAGCGACCTCGCCCAGCGGGAGATCTTCGGCCCCGTTCTCGCCCTCACTCCGTTCGACACCGAGGACGAGGCCGTCGCCCTCGCCAACGACACCGAGTACGGCCTGTCCGCCTACGTCCAGTCCCGTGACATCGGCCGCGTGAACCGCCTGATACCGCGCCTGAAGGCCGGCACGGTGTACGTCAACCCCGGCCCGAACCCGATCACCTCACCGGCCACGCCCTTCGGGGGCGTCGGCCTCAGCGGGTTCGGCCGGGAGGGCGGCAGGGCCGGACTGGAGGAGTTCATCCACGTCAAGGGCGTCGGCGTCGGCCGCGTCTGACGAGATCCCACAGGAGCGAACCACCGTGAATCCCGCCCGCCGCCTGACGTTCGGCGACCTCATCCGCGAGCACCGCAGGTCCTACCCCGACGGCGTCGCCCTCGTCGACGGCGACACCCGGCTGACCTGGCCGCAGCTCGACGAGCGCACCAACCGCCTGGCCAACGCCCTCACCGAGGCGGGAGTCGGCCCCGGCGACCGCGTCCTGTGGCTGGGCCAGAACTCCTTCCGCATCTGGGAGCTGCTCGGCGCCGCCGCGAAGACCGGCGCCATGGTCTGCCCCGGGTACTGGCGCTGGGCCGCCCCCGAAATGGCCTTCGCCGTCGAGGACTTCGACCCCAAGGTCGTGGTCTGGCAGGACGAGGAGATCGGCGACACCGTCGCCAAAGCCCGGGCCGAACTGGGCACCGACCACCGGGCGTTGTGGCTGCGGCACGACACCGAGGGCCCCGATTCCTACGAATCCTTCCTGGCCGCCGGTTCGCCCGAGGACCCGGCCGCCGACATCGACCCCGACTCCGCGCTGCTGGTCATCTACACGGCGGCTATCTCCGGACGGCAGTCCGGATCGATGCTCTCGCACCGCAACCTCCTCGCCATGGGCGTGAGTTCGGCGTGGATGGGGGACATCGGCACCGAGACCGCCTTCCTGGGCGCCGGCCCGATGTTCCACATCGGCAACTACCAGTTCTGGGGCGTCCCCGCCTTCGTCCACGGCGGCAAGAACGTCATCGTGCGCCGGGTCGTCGCCGAGGAGCTGCTGCCGCTGCTGGCGGCGGAGCGGTGCACCCACGCCTACCTGATGCCGCCGACCATCGCGCAGCTCGTCGCACTGAACCGCGAGGCCGGACACGACCTCTCCCACCTGAAGGCGAGCGTCGCCGCCCCTCTGTGGCAGGGCACCGTGCCCACCGACACCAGCCGCTTCACCCGCAACGGCGGCGGCGAGGGCCGCGGTTACGGACAGACCGAGGTGACCGGCTTCGCCGTCACGGGCGCCTACGGCGGCACGGGCACCGGCAACGCGGGACGCCCCGGCCCCTTCACCGCCGTACGCATACTCGACAGCGGTGGGCAGGAATGCGCGGTCGGAGTGGCCGGTGAGATCTGCGTCCGCGGGGACCTCGTGCACCTCGGCTACTGGAACCGGCCCGAGATCAACGAGGAGCGCTTCCGCTCCGGCTGGTGGCACACCACCGACCTCGGGCGCCGTGAGGCCGACGGCACGATCAGCTTCCTCGGCACGACCACCCGCATGCTGAAGTCGGCCGCCGAGAACATCTTCCCGGCCGAGGTGGAGAACTGCATCGAGTCCCATCCGGCGGTGAAGGAGGCGGCCGTGATCGGCGTGCCCAACGAGCGCTGGGCGCAGGACGTCAAGGCCGTCGTGGTGCTGCACGCCGACGCCGGGCCGGTCACCGCGGAGGACGTGATCGAGCACTGCCGGGCGCGGATCGCCTCGTACAAGAAGCCCAAGACGGTCGAGTTCGTGGACGCGCTGCCTCGCACGAAGGACTTCGCGAAGGACTACGAGGCGCTCGACGAGCGCTTCGGCGGGGGCGGTTACCCCGGCGGCGACACGCTCGGCGCGGGAAGGTGAACCCCGCGGACCGCCGTCTGCCGGTCGTCGTCGGGGTGTATGCCACCGAGCAGGCGCTGTCCCTCCCGGACCGGGACGCCATGGACCTCGCGCTCGAAGCGGTGAGCGGCGCGGTCGCGGACGCCGGACTGGCGCCCTCGGACGTCGACGGCGCCCAGGTCGACTGGCCCGGCCCCGGCGGGGTGCCGGGCGAGGGCAGCTCCTGGGCGCGCATGCTCGGCCGGGACCTGCGCTGGACCAGCGACTCGATGCTCGACAACGCGGGCTCGCGCGGCCTGCTGAAGGCGGCGGCGGCCGTACGGGCGGGGTTCGCCGACACCGTCGTCGTCGGCGGCTGCAAGCTGGTCTCGCGGGGCACGGGCCCCGTCGGAGCCGGGGTGGCGCTGGAGTTCGCGGACGTGTGGGGCAGCTATGTCGTCGCCCAGTTCGCCCTGGTGGCAGCCCGGCACATGCACGAGTACGGCACGACCTCCCGCCAGCTCGCGGAGGTCGCCGCCACCATCCGCAACAACGGCACCACCAACCCGGAGGCGATGATGTACGGGCGCGGCCCGTACACCGCCGACGACGTGCTCGCCTCCCGCATGGTGGCCACGCCCTTCCATCTGCTGGACTGCTGCATCGTGGGCGAGGGCGGCGCGGCGCTCGTCGTGACCACCGCCGAGCGCGCCCGGGACCTGCCGCACCCGCCCGTCGCCGTCCTCGGCGGCGGGATGCAGTACCACCAGGCCGCGTACGCCAACCCGGCGCTGTACCGGGAGGTCGGCGGGCTCGGGCGGGAGGCCGCCGAGCGCGCCTACGCGATGGCCGGCATCGGCCCGCACGACGTGGACGTGTTCTCCCTCTACGACCCCAACTCCTTCGAGATCATCCGTCAGTTGGAGATCCTCGGGCTGTGCGGCGAGGGCGAGGGCGGTCCGCTGGCCGCGAGCGGCGCCATCGCCGTCGGCGGCAAGCACCCGGTCAACCCGGACGGCGGCTGTCTCGCGTACGCCTGGAACGGCACCCAGCAGATGACCCTCAAAGTCGTCGAAGCGGTACGGCAGTTGCGCGGCACGGCCGTGCATCAGGTCGAGGGCGCGGAGCTGGCGGTCGTCGGCAACGCGGGTTCGGGGGCGCAACACTACGAGATGAGCGTGCTGGGGAGAATGCGATGAGCCGGCCCGTACCCGTCCCCACACAGCTGTCCCGGCCGTTCTGGGAGGCGGCCCGACGCGGCGAACTGGTCGTCCCGCACTGCCCGGCCTGCGGTCTGCGCTTCTTCGTCCCCGAACCCGCCTGTCCCGGCTGCATGGCGCGCGACTGGCGGTACGCGCCCAGCGCGGGCCGGGGAACCGTCTACTCGGTGACCGTCGTGCACCGGGCCCCGGGCCCCGGCTTCGACACCCCCTACGCGCTGGCCGTCATCGACCTCGACGACGGGGCCGCCCTGCTGGCGCACGTGGACGCGGGCGATCCCGAGGAGGTCGTCATCGGGCTGCGCGTCCGCGTGGACTTCCGAGTCCTCACCGACGAGATCACGCTGCCGTACTTCATACCCGAGAACCGGCCGTCCCCGTCCGCACAGGACGACCGCCACAGGTTGGCCACCACCTCATCATAATTTAAACACTGATTGCTCTCAGTGTATTTAGTTAGCGGTTTCCGGCGATAGCATCACCCGCATCGCGCGGGCACCGACGGGGTGGCCCGCCCCTGTGAGCATCGCTGAGGATCCGAAGTGGCAGTGCATGCGCGAGCGTCGAAGAGACAGGGCGAGAGGCGGGAACCCGGAGCCGGACGGCAGCCGGCGCTGCGTACCGTTCTGCTCGTCCTGGCCCTGGTCCCCATCGTGACCCTGGTGGCGCTGTGGGCGGTCGACTCCACGCAGCTCTACACCGACTGGCGGCGCCAGCAGGACCGCAACGACGTGTCCACCCAGGCCGCCCGGCCGGTCCTGGGCGCCTTCTTCACCCTGCAGGAGGAACGCCGGCTCAGCGAGGCGGACCTGGCCGACCCCGCCGCGTTCCAGCAGCGACTGCGCGCACAGCGGGCCCGCACCGACGCGGCCGTCAAGGCCGTCGAGGCGCTGCCCGGCAGCGGGTGGAACGCGCCGGCCGACATCCGCCACGACGTCGTCGACCTGGGCAGGGCCCTGCGGAGCCTGGCCGGCTACCGCGCGGGCGTGGACGGGCGGACGTCCTCGCCGCAGCAGACCTTCGACCGCTACACGGGGCTGATCTCCCTGCACCTGAAGGTGTTCAACACGCTCAGCACCGTCGGTCTGCCCGGCATCGACCACCTCGTCCGCCCGGTCATCGACGAGGACTGGGGCATGGAGATGATCTCGCGCGAGGACGCGCTGCTCACCCGCGCCTCGGTCACCGGCAGGCTCTCCGGGACCGACCGGGGACAGCTCTCCGCCTTGGTCGGCGCCCAGCAGTTCATCTTCGACGACAAGGTCGTGCCGCTGCTCTCGGCCGACGAGGCGCGGCAGTTCCGCGCACTCATGGCGGGCGGCGCGTGGAAGAAGAAGACCGCCGTCGAACAGGCCGTGCTCGCGGGGTCCGCCTCCGGAAAGGACTCGGACCCGTTCTCCAAGTCGCTCGGCCGGTCCTGGCGCGACGGCGTCCAGCAGGTCACCGCGGGGCTTCAGCAGCGCAACGCCGCCTACGCCAAGACCCTGACGGCCGCCACGGACAAGCAGTTGCGGTCCATGGAGACCCGGCTGATCGTCACCAGCGTCAGCAACGCTGTCGCCGTGTTCGTGGTCGCCCTGATCACGGCCTTGTTCACCCGCGTGCTGCGCCGCCGGATCTCCGCCCTGCGCACCGCGGCCCTGGACCTGCAGAGCAGGCTGCCCGACGTGGTGGACCGCATGCGCCGGGGCGAGGTCGTCGACCCGGACGCCGAACTCCCGGCGATCCCGCACAGCGGGGACGAACTCGGCCAGCTGGGTCAGGCCCTCAACCTCGCCCGTCACACCGCCCTCGACACCACGGTGGCCCAGGTGGGCCAGCTCCACGGATTCGAGAAGCTGCTGCAGCGCATCGCCCGCCGTACCCAGCTGCTCATCGGTCTGCAGATGAAGAAACTCAGCGAACTGGAGCGCAAGCACGAGGACCCCGAGGTGCTGGAGGACCTGTTCGACCTCGACCACCTCACCGCGAGGCTGCGCCGCTACGAGGAGAACCTGGTCATCCTCGGCGGCGGCCAGCCCCAACGGCGCTGGCGCAAGCCGGTGCTGGTGCTGGACGTGCTGCGCTCCGCCCAGAGCGAGGTGCAGGACTACCGGCGGATCCAGATCGAGGTGCAGGGCCGGGTCTGGCTGTCCGAGCGTGCCGTCGGTCTCGTCATCCACGTGCTGGCCGAACTCATGGAGAACGCGGTGGGGTTCTCCCGGCCGCCGACCCCGGTGGAGGTGTACGCCGCACAGGTGGGGCGCGGTCTCGCGGTGGAGATCGAGGACCGCGGGGTGGGCATGGACGACGGGCAGTACGTGGCGGTCAACCGGCTGATGGCCGACCCGCCCCGCATGGACGTGATGTCCCGGGCCGACGACGTCAGGCTCGGGCTGTACGTCGTCGCCCGGCTGGCGCAGGGCCTCGGCATCCAGGTGGAGCTGCGGCCCTCGGCGTTCGGCGGGACCCGGGTGGTCGTCCTCATCCCCGACGAACTGGTCGTCGTCGACGCCTCCGGGCCCGCGGAGGAGACCGTGGGTTCCTGGCCGCCGGCGCCCGTCCCGGTCGCGTCGGCCTCCGCAGTCGTACTGGATCCGGCGCGGGGCCCGGACCCGGGGGCGCACCGGCCGGTCGCGGACGGCGTACCGTCCGCCCCGGCCGTCCTGCGGGACGGGCCGCGTGCTCATCCCGCAGGCCGGCGGCCGGGCGCTCCGGGCGTACCGGGCACGAGGGGGGCACCGGACACGGGCGGTTGGCCGGGCACGGGTGGTGGGCCGGACACAGGCGGTGGGCCGGGCACGGGCGGCGGTTCTGGCGTGCGCGGTGGGCCGGAGACGAGTGGCGCACCGGGGGCCGCCGGCGCACCGCGCAGGCGTCTGCCCTCCCAGCCGTTCGGCCCGCCGCCGACCCGCACGGCACCGGACGCCGTCGGCGCGCAGCCGTGGACCGAGGCTCCCGGAACGGTGCAACCGCTGCCCAAACGCGTGCGCCAGGCCAGCCTCGTCGACGAGCTGCGCGACCCGGGCGCGGTCACGCGGACGCGACCCGACGAGCGGGAGACCGTCCCCCGGCCCGCGCCGGCCCGTTCCGGCGCCACCGTCGGCGCCTTCCAACGCCAGTCCCGCATGGCCAGGAGTACGACTCCCACCCCGGCCCACGACCCCGCCGACACCTTGCCGACCCGCAGAAGTTTCCCGACGGAAGACTGACCATGACACTGCGCACGACCGCCACTCATCAGGATCTCGACTGGCTGCTGGACGGCCTGGTCGAACAGGTCCCGGGCACCCGGCACGCCATCGTGCTGTCCGACGACGGTCTGGTGGTGAGCCAGTCCAGCACCATCGCCCGTGGCGACGCGGAGCGCCTCGCCGCCGTGGCCACCGGCCAGCAGAGCCTGGCCCGCGGGGTCGGGACCCTCTTCGACGGCGGGCCGGTGCACCAGGTGATCGTCGAGCTGGCCGACCTGTGGCTGTTCATCTCCGCCGCGGGCCGGGGCACGCACCTGGCCGTCGTCGCCTCCCAGGAGGTGGACGCCGAGCTGATGGCCGTGGCCATGCACACCCTCATGCAGCAGGTGGGCCGACGCCTCGGCACGGAGGCCCGTGTCGTCCTGCCGGGCGTCGAGGGCGGTGTACGTGAGTGAGCCACTGGACGGACGGCATGGAGGCGGACGACGCGGACACCCAGTCCGTCCGGCCCTACACGATCACGCAGGGCCGCACCGCCCCCGCCCGTGACGACCTCACCCTGATCACCCTCGTGACCACCGTCGAGCCGGAGGTTCCCGGCCGGTCCTCGCGCGGCCTGCAACCCGAGCACCGCGCCATCCTCCGGCAGTGCCGCGCGCCGGCGGCGGTGGCCGAGATCGCCTCCGCTCTGGACCTGCCGATCTCGGTGGCGAAGATCCTGATAGACGACCTGGTGGCCCTCGGCAGGGTCGCCACCCGTCCGCCGCTCGCAGTCGCGGCAGGAAGCACCATGGACATGAACCTACTTCGGGCGGTGAGGGATGGCCTCCGCAGACTCTGACCTCGCCCCACGCACCCTGGGCGCGGCTCCCGCCGCCGTCAAGATCCTCGTGGCCGGCGGCTTCGGCGTCGGCAAGACGACCCTGGTCGGCGCGGTGAGCGAGGTGGCGCCGCTGCGGACCGAGGAGTACCTCACCGTGGCCAGCGTCGGCGTCGACGACGTCGAGGGTGTCGAGCGCAAGTCGACCACCACCGTGGCCATGGACTTCGGCCGCATCATGGTCAGTCCCCGGCTGGTGGTCTACCTCTTCGGCACGCCGGGCCAGGAGCGTTTCTGGTTCATGTGGAACGACCTGGTGCACGGCGCCCTGGGCGCCGTCGTCCTCGCCGACACCCGCAGACTGGAGACCAGCTTCGCCTCCATCGACTTCTTCGAGAGCCGCCGTATCCCCTTCGTGGTCGGTGTCAACTGTTTCCACGGGCGTCGGGACCGCGGTGAGCGGGAGGTACGCGAGGCGCTCGACCTCGATCCCGACGTCCCGCTGATGATGGGTGACATGCGCGAACGGTCGGTCGGCCGCGATCTGTTGGTGATGCTGGCCGATCACCTCATTCGGACGAACTCGATTACCTAGCTTAAATAGTTATCTAGTTCTAGTATGGGGCCACCGGGTTGAGGCGCGCCGCGCGCCTGCCGGCCGGACGGAGGTGGTCCCCGCGATGAGTGAGACCGGGAGACGCGGCGGGATCGGCGGCGCCCAGGTCCGGGTCCCCAAGATGGCGGAACTGGTCGCGGCACGGCTGCGCCGCATGATCGTGCGCGGTGAGCTGGTGGAGGGGGACGCGCTGCCGTCCGAGACGGCGCTGATGGAGGAGTTCGCCGTCTCCCGGCCCACCCTGCGCGAGGCGTTCCGAGTGCTGGAGTCGGAGTCGCTCATCGACGTGCGCCGGGGCGCCCGTGGCGGGGCGCGGGTCCAGGTCCCCGAGGGCACCGTGGCCGCCCGCTACGCCGGTCTGGTGCTGGAGTACCGGGGTACGACCCTCAAGGACGTGTACGACGCCCGTACGGTCATCGAGGCGCCGTGCGCCGGGCTGCTGGCCGAGCGGCGCACCGACGAGGACCTGCGCAGGCTGCGGGCCGCCGTCGCCGAGGCCGAGGGGCTGATGGACGACCCGTCGGCCTTCATCCGCGCCCACATGGAGTTCCACGCCCTGGTCGTCGAACTCGCGGGCAACGAGACGCTCGGTGTCCTCAACGGCATGGTCCGCCACATCATCGACCAGGCGAACTGGTCCCACGTCGACCTCGACGCCGGCAGCCCGGAGAACATCCGCGCCAACCGCCGGGGCTTCCGGGCCCACGGCGCGCTCGTGGACCTGGTGGCCGCGCGCCGCGCCGAGGCCGCCGAGGAGCTGTGGCACCTGCATCTGCAGGAGGCGGAGGACTATCTGCTGCAGAGCAGGTCCATGACCACGGTCCTGGACCTGCTCGGCTGACGGTCAGCTCTCGCGCAGCTCCGCCACGATCGGCTCCCACACCTCGGCACGGGTCTCGTAGGCGGTGTAGAAGGACACCCGGTCCACCAGCGCCCCGTAGCGGCGCCTGATCTCGCCCGCCACCCGGTCCGGCTCCGCGACCACGGCGAAGGTGTGGAGGACCTCGTCCTCGACGAGCCCGGTCATCGCCTCCCACTTGTCCTCGCGCCGGGACGTCGACAACGCGTGCAGCTCGTCGCCGAGTTCGCCCCAGCCGTGCAGGTCGAGGACCCCGCGATAGGCGGGCGTGCTGCCGTAGAAGGCGACCTGGGCACGCGTTCCGTCGATGGCGCGGGCCATCTCCTCCTCCGTGCCGCCGGTCGCGGTCAGCAGCAGATGGGAGACGGAGAAGTCGGCGCGGGTGCGGCCCGAGGACGCGAGGCCCGCCTCGACGGTCGGCAGGGTGACCTCGCGTAGATACCGCTCGGTGGTGAAGCCGTGCGCCAGCAGGCCGTCGGCCACCTCGCCCGCGACCCGTGTCATCGCCTCCCCGACGGCGGCCACGAACACCCTGGGCGCGCCGCCGGTGGCGGGCGGCGGGGAGAAGAACGGGGACATCAGCGTGTGCGAGTAGAAGTCGCCCCGGAAGTTGAGCCGTTCGCCCTCGTTCCAGGCGGCCCAGATGGCGCGCAGCGCGCTGACATACTCCCGCATACGGGCGGCGGGCCGGCTCCACGGCATCGCGAAGCGTCGCTCGATGTGCGGCTTGATCTGGCTGCCCAGTCCGAGCGAGAACCGCCCGCCCGAGTACGTCTGCAAGTCGTGTGCCGTGTAAGCCAGTTGCATGGGGGAGCGGGCGAAGGCCACCGCGATGGCGGTGCCGACCTCCAGCCGGTCGGTGTGCTCGGCTGCCAGCAGCAGGGGCAGGAACGGGTCGTGTTTGGACTCCGAGGCCCACAGCCCGTCGTAGCCCGCCTTCTCGTGATGGCGGGCCTCCTCCACGACCTCCGCGGTGCTCCACACGTTGAGCTTGCCGTCGACCTTCATGCCGCTCCCTCGCCCGCTTCCATGCCGATGCGCTGTGCGAGCAGTTCGCGATGGTACGCGGGATCGCCGAACAGCAGCTGTGACGTCTTGGCCCGCTTCAGATAGAGGTGGGCCGGGTGTTCCCAGGTGAAGCCGATACCGCCGTGGACCTGGATGTTCTGCGCCGTCGCCTGCACACACGCGTCCGAGCAGAACGCCTTGGCCAGGCTCGCCACGGCGGGCAGGTCCGGGGCGTCGTTCTCGGCGGCGAGCAGGGCGTAGTGCGCGGCGGCCCGCGCCGACTCGACCTCCAGGAGGACGTCGGCCAGCAGATGCTTGACGGCCTGGAAGGAGCCGATCGCCCGCCCGAACTGATGGCGGACCTTGGCGTACCCCACCGCCATGTCGAGCGCGCGGGACGCCACCCCGACCTGCTCGGCGGCGAGTTGGACGGCGGCCCGGTCGAGGACCTGGGCGACCAGGTCCCAGCCGTCGCCGTGCGTCCGCAGCCGGGTCGCGGGTACCTCGCGGTACTCCAGGCGGGCCTGCCGGCGGGTCGGGTCCAGGGTGGGCAGCGGCGCGCGCGTCAGACCGGGCGCGTCGCCGTCCACCACGAAGACGCCGATCCCGTCGGCGGCGCGCGCCACGGTGAGCACGACGTCGGCGGCCGCACCGTCGAGCACGAACGTCTTGTGCCCGGTCAGCAGCCAACTCCCGCCGGACTCACGGGCGGTGAGCCCGATCCCCGCCGCGTCCCAGCGTGCCGAGTCCTCGGTCAGGGCCAGGGTCGCGACCAGCTCTCCCGCCGCCAGCCCCGGCAGCAGGCGCTTGCGGGCCTCCTCGTCGGCGCAGCGCAGCAGCGCGGTCGTCGCCAGGACGGCCGAGGACAGGAAGGGCGCGCACAGCAGCGCACGGCCCGTCTCCTCCATCACCACGCCCACTTCGACCGGCCCGCACCCGGCACCGCCGTACTCCTCGGGCACGGCGAGCCCCTGCAGGCCCAGCTCCGTGCCCATCCGGCGCCACAGCGCCCGGTCGAAGCCCTCGGGGGTCTCCATCAGACGCCGTACCTCGGTCTCCGGCGAGGTGTCCGCGAGGAACGCCCGTACCGTGCGGCCGAGTTCCTCCTGCTCCTCGCTGAACGCGAAGTCCATCCCGTGCTCCTCTGCGGTTCAGCGGCGGCCGCGCGCGGCGATGATCCGCTCGACGGCGGCGATGTGGTCCGGTCCGTGCATGGTCTCCCGCTCGGCGAGCAGGGCCGGCTCCATCACCGTGCCGAGGGCCTGCTCCAGATGCCGGTTGACGGCGCGCTTGGTCTCCTGCAGTGCCTGTGCGGGCAGGGCCGCCAGCCGTCCGGCCAGGTCCATGGCCTCGTCCATGAGCTTGTCCCCGGGCACGGCGCGGTTGGCGATGCCCAGCCGGACCGCGTCCTCGGCGCTCACCCGGTCGCCCAGGAAGAGCAGTTCCTTCGCCCGGGTGAGGCCCACGAGCAGTGGCAGCACGTACGCGCCGCCGTCGCCCGCGACGAGGCCGACCTGGACGTGCGGGTCGGCGACATAGGTGTCGTCGGCGATCAGCACGAGGTCGCTGAGCAGGGCGAGACTGCAACCGAGGCCCACGGCGGGGCCGTTGACGGCCGCGATCACGGGCAGCGGGCAGCGGACCAGTCCGGTGATGATCCCGCGCGCCTCGTCGACCTGTCGCTGCCGGAAGGCGGCGTCGCGCTGGACCCGGGTCATGGTGTCGAGGTTGCCGCCGGCGCTGAACGCCCGGCCGCGCCCCGTCAGGACGATCACGCGTGCCTCCGGATCGGCGGCGAGGTCGCCCCACAGCGACGCGAGGCCGGTGTGCAGTTCGTCGCTCATCGCGTTCAGCTGCTCGGGCCGGTTCAACTCGACCAGCCGGATGGGCCCGACGGCCGTCACCACCAGATCCGTCATCTTCGCCGCCCTCGTCCAGGGATCCTCGTTAGAGTTGAATGCTATAACTAATTAAGCTTTCTGGAAACCGGGTCGCGGAGTGACGGAGGACGCGCATGCCGCAGCAGGAGTACGAGACCGTACGGGCAGAACTGGCCGACCGGATCCTCACGGTCACCCTCGACCGGCCCGAGAAGCTCAACGCCTTCAACCCGCGCATGATGCAGGACCTGCTCGACGTCCTGGACGCGGCCGACGCGGACGACGAGGTGCGGGTGATCGTGGTGACCGGCGCCGGACGCGGCTTCTGCGCGGGCGCAGACGTCAGCTCCGGCGGTACGTCGTTCGACCACCGCAAGGCGGGCGCCTGGCACCGGGACACCGGCGGCCGGGTGGCGCTGCGGATCTTCGCCAGCACCAAGCCGGTCATCGCGGCGATCAACGGCCCGGCGGCGGGTGTCGGGGCGAGCATGACGCTGCCCATGGACATCCGGCTGGCGTCGACGACGGCGAAGTTCGGCTTCGTCTTCGCCCGTCGCGGGATCGTGCCGGAGTCCGCCGCGAGCTGGTTCCTGCCCCGGGCGGTGGGCATGCAGCGGGCCATGGAGTGGGTGGCCACGGGCCGCGTCTTCGGCCCCGAGGAGGCGCTGGCGGCCGGGCTGGTCCGCTCCGTCCACCCGCCGCAGGAACTGCTCCCGGCGGCGTACGAACTCGCCCGGGAGATCGCCGGGAACACCTCCGCGGTCTCCGTCGCCCTGTCCCGCCAGATGATGTGGCGCATGCTCGGCGAGTCCCATCCCATGACCGCGCACCGGCTGGACTCGCGGATCATGAGCCAGATCGGCGGCGGCCCGGACCCCGTCGAGGGCGTCGAGTCGTTTCTCGCCAAGCGACCGCCCGCCTTCCCCGGCCTGGTGAGCAAGGACCTGCCGGCCGTATACCCCTGGTGGCGGGAGGAGGAGTTCCGGCCGTTCGGGGAGTAGCCCGTCGGGCACGGGCTTTACATACCGACGAGATATGGCCGAAACATTGTCGTGCTTTGCGTGAAGTGTTAGCGTCCGGTCGGCGGACATTCAGTTGAATGCGCTAAACCATTGACCGCCTGGACGGTAACCATGAGCGATGGTTTCCTGCATGAATCGCTGCGCGGAGTCGACTGGGGGGTCGCCACCGCGGACGCCGTCGCGGCCCCGCCGCCGCCCGCTCAGGAGCGGGGCGGGCACTTCGGGCAGTGGACCGACGACATCCGGCAGCTGCTCGGCGTCACCGCGGACACGCACCGCATGGTCGCCGGCTGGCCCCTGCTCCAGCCCGACGGCCCGGGCAGCTGGGACCGGCGGGCACTGGACCGCTGCGAGCGCGCGCTCGACGCCCGGCTCGCCCAAGGGAAGCGGCCCGCTCTCACCCTCGTCGACCGCACGCTGCCGCCATGGCTGGACGGCGCCGGAGGCTGGCTCGCCCGCGACACCGCCGAGCACTTCGCCGTGTACGCGGCCGAGCTGGGCCGCCGCTTCGGCGACCGGGTGGAACGCTGGGTCACCTCCACCGACCTGGCCGGGCCCACCCTCGCCGACCATGTGGCCGGAATGTACTCACCGGGCCGTGGCGCGGGCCGCGCCGGGCTCCCCGCCGTCCACCACATCCTCCTCGCCAACGGACTCGCCACCCAGGCACTGCGTGCCACGGGAGCCGTCGGCCGGATCGGGACCACGGTCACCCTCGTGGGCGGCTACCCGGCCACCGACGACCCCTACGACCGGCTCGCCCTGGAGCGCCTGGAGAGCTGGACCAACCGCGTCTTCCTCGACCCGCTGCTGCTCGGCGAGCACATGGTGACCGAGGACGACGTCGCGCCCGTCGCGGCCACCGGCTGCGTCCGCCCCGGCGACCTGGACGTCATCACCACCGCACAGGACCTGCTGGCCGTGTCCTGGCACACGCCGTTCCGCGTCACCGCGCCCGAGAACCTGCCCCGGGTGCTGCCGAGTACGAAGTGCCGCAGCGCCCTCAACGAGGTCAACCGGCTGCTCGTCGGCCTCGGCTTCGCGATCGTCCCCTTCGACGACGTGGAGACCACCGCCTACGGCTGGCCGATCATCCCCGAGGGGCTCGCCGACGCCGTCGCGGGCCTGTGCGACCTGTACGGGGACCTGCTGCCCCCGCTGTCCGTCGTCGACAACGGCATGGGCGACCTGGACCTGGTCGACGAGTCGGGACACCGCGACGACGCCCGACGCCGGGCCCTGCTGCGCGCCCGGCTCTCCTGGCTGGCGGGGCTCGTCGACGCCGGGGTGGAGGTGTGCGGCTACGAGTACTGGTCGGTCCTGGACAACCTGGAGGCCAAGTTCCGCTACACCCGCCTGTACGCGATGGCCGTCCCCGACCACGACCTCGCGCCCCGGCCCGCGATGCCCTCCGACTGGGTGCGCGGGGGAGCCTTCGCCGCCCCGCCCGCCGACGGCCCGCGCACCGGCCTGACCCTGGTGAGCCCCGCTCAGGGCGCCGGCGCCTCGTAGTCCCGGCCGCGGATCAGCCGTACCGGGCGGTAGACCAGCACGTCCTCGTCCCGCTGGTTGCGCACGGTGATCCTGCTGGTCACCACGCCCCGGCCGGGCTTGCTGGAGGGGCGCGAGCCGGTGGTCTCCACGACGGCGTACAGCGTGTCGCCGACGTACACCGGACCGTGCACGGTCAGTTCCATGTGCAGGAAGGCGAGGCCGGTGCCGTGCAGGACGTTCGTCTGCAGGACCAGGCCCTCGGCGAGGCAGTACGTCAGGCCGCCCGGGACCAGCCGGCCCGTGTAACCGCCCTCGGCCGCGTGCGTGGCGTCCCAGAACAGCGGCTCGGTGAAGCCGCCCCAGGTGACGAAGTTGACCAGGTCGGTCTCGGTGACGGTCCGGCGGGCGGTCCGGAAGACCTGCCCGACCGGCATCTGCTCATAGGTCAGCCCCTTCACCAGTGGCGGGATTTCGGTCGTGGTGTCCTGCGTGGTCATGTGTCGGTCCTTTCGGTGGCGTCGTCACAGGTCGAGCGGGTGCTTCTCGGCCACGGCCGTGAAGTCCGGTGCGCGCTTGTCGCGATGGGCCGCCAGGCCCTCCACGACCTCGTGGCCCGCGAACCCGAAGAACTCAAGTCCCAGCGAGGCCTCGAAGGCGGGCTGGGCGGTGCGGTACCAGTGGTTGAGGGACCGCTTGGTCCAGCTGATGGCGCTCGCGGGACCGGCGGCCAGGACCTTCGCCACGCGCAGCGCCTCGGCGTGCACCTCCTCGTCGGCCACGCACTTCGACACGAGACCGATCCGCTCGGCCTCCTCACCCGTGAGCGCCTCGCAGGTCAGCAGGTAGTACTTGGCCTTGGCCATGCCGCACAGCAGGGGCCAGCAGATGGCCGCGTGGTCCCCGGCCGCGACCCCGAGACGGGTGTGGCCGTCGACGATCTTCGCCGTGCGGGCCGCGATCGAGATGTCCGCCAGCATGCCGATGACCAGCCCGGCCCCGACAGCCGGCCCGTGGATCGCGGAGACCACCGGCTTGGAGCAGTTCATCACGCCGTACACCATGTCCCGCGCCTCGCGCATCACCCGGGCGCGCACCGCGTGGTCCTCGGTCAGGGCCTGGATCGAGTCGAAGGTCCCGCCCGCCGAGAACGCCCGGCCCGCCCCCTGGACCAGCACCGCCCGGGTCAGCTCGTCCCGGTCGATCACCGGCCAGACGTCGGCCAGTTCGCCGTGCATCCGCGGGTCCACCGCGTTGAGGTTCGGGGCGTCGAGCACGACGCGCAGCACGCCGGGCGCGGGCCGCTCGAAGGTCAGGCTCGTGAACGGGGCATAGGGATCGGTCACGTCGCGCTCCTGGTGCAATCAGTGCGGATACTATAATTATCTAACTGTATGGAGCGGGGAGCGGCAAGCGTTCGGCAGCCGCGTCGCAGCGAGGACGGGAAGCCCGGCATGGATCTCACCTTCAGCCCGGAACAGGACGAACTGCGCACGGTCGTACGGTCCTTCCTGGCCAAGTACTCCGACGAGGCGGCCGTGCGCCGGCTGGCGGCCGACCCGCGCGGCCACGACACCGTCGTCTGGCGGCGGATGGCCGGCGAGCTGGGCCTGCAGGGGCTCGCCGTACCGGAGGAGTACGGCGGCTCGGGCTTCGGCTATGTCGAGCTCGGGGTCGTCTTCGAGGAGGCGGGCCGCGCGCTGCTGTGCGAGCCGTACTTCGCCACCGTCGCCCTGGCCGCCGAGACCCTGCTGCGCTGCCCCGACGACCAGGCACGGGCCGACCTCCTGCCGGGCATCGCCTCCGGCGCGACGATCGCCACCCTCGCCCTCACCGAGGACGGCGGCCGCTGGGACGAGCCCGCCATCCGCCTCACCGCCGACGACACCCCCGGCGGCTGGCGGCTGACCGGCGCCAAGACCTACGTCCCCGACGGCCTCCTCGCCGACCTGATCCTGGTCGCCGCCCGCACTGCATCGGGCGTCAGCCTCTTCGCTGTCGCCGCCGACGCGCCGGGCCTCACCCGCACCTCTCTCCCCACCCTCGACCAGACCCGCAAGCAGGCCCGCCTGGAGTTCGCCGACACCCCGGCCCGGCTGATCGGCGCCGAGGGCACCGCCTGGCCCGTTCTCGAACGCGCCCTCGCCACCGCCTCCGTCCTGCTCGCCGCCGAACAGGTCGGGGGAGCGGCCGCCGCTCTCGACGCCGCCGTGGACTACGCGCGCATCCGGGTGCAGTACGGGCGGCCCATCGGCTCCTTCCAGGGGATCAAGCACAAGTGCGCCGACATGCTGGTGGAGATCGAGTCCGCCCGCTCGGCCGCGTACGCCGGGCTGTGGGCGCTGGACGCCGGGGACGACACGGAGACCGCCGTCGCCGCCGCCCTGGCGCAGGCCTTCTGCTCGGAGGCGTTCACCAAGGTGGCCGGCGACAGCATCCAGGTCCACGGCGGCATCGGCTTCACCTGGGAGCACCCCGCGCACCTGTACTTCAAGCGCGCCAAGAGTTCCGAGGTGCTGCTCGGCACACCGTCGTACCACCGGGAGCTGCTGGCCGCCCGGCTCGGCATCTGAGACCTCCGAGAGCAGGGAGAAGCAGACATGGAGCTGGACTTCGGACCCGCGGTGCGTGACTTCCGCGAGGAACTGCGGGACTGGCTGGCGGACCATCTGGTGGGGGAGTTCGCCGAGCACCGGGGCGTCGGCGGCCCCACCGACGGCGCGGCCTGGGACGTCCGCCTGGCCTGGGACCGCGAACTGTCCGCCGGGGGATGGCTGGGCGTGGGCTGGCCGCGGGAGTACGGCGGCCGAGGGCTCGGACTCCTGGAGGAGATCGTCTTCGAGTACGAGTACGCCCGCGCGAACGCCCCCTACCGGGCCACCGGCAACGCCCTCGACCTGCTCGGCCCCATGCTGCTCAAGGTGGGCGCCGAGGAGCAGAAGAAGCGGTTCCTCCCGCCGATCCTCGCCGTCGAGGAACTCTGGGGCCAGGGCTTCAGCGAACCCGGCGCCGGCTCCGACCTCGCCTCGGTCCGCACCCGCGCCGAGCGCGACGGCGAGGAGTGGGTGGTGAGCGGCCAGAAGGTGTGGACGTCCTTCGGCATGCACGCCGACTGGCTCTACGTCCTCACCCGCACCGACCCGGACTCCGTCCGGCACAGGGGGCTGAGCATGCTGCTGGTGCCCACCGACCAGCCCGGCGTGGAGATCCGCCCCATCCGCAACCTCGCCGGCCAGGACGAGTTCGCCGAGGTGTTCCTTTCCGACGCCCGCACCGGCGCCGACATGGTCGTCGGCGAGGTCGGTCAGGGCTGGCGCACCGCGATGGCCACGCTCGGCATCGAACGCGGCACCACGCTCCTGCCCCAGCAGCTCACCTTCGAGCGCGAGGCCGAGTCGCTGATCGAGCTGGCCCGGGAACGCGGCGCGCTCGACGACCCGATGCTGCGCCGCCGCATCGTCGACGCCTGGATCTCCGTGCGCGTCATGCGCACCACCAATCTGCGCACCCTCGCCGAGCTCACCGCGGGCCGCACCCCGGGCGCCCAGGCCACCACGGCCAAGCTGTACGCCTCGACCCGGCACCAGCAACTCGGCCACCTGGCACAGGAACTGGCGGGCCCCGCCGGACAGATCGTGGGCGCGGACTACGACCTGGACACCCGGCAGCGCTCCTTCCTGCTGTCCCTGGCCGAGACGATCTACGGCGGGTCCAGCGAGATCCAGCGCAACATCATCGGCGAGCAGATCCTGGGCCTGCCGAAGGAGCCGAGGCCATGACCCCGATCGAGGACCGACTCGACCGGGTCGAGTCCCACCTCGCCATCCAGCAGCTGCCCGTGCGGTACGCGCTCGCCGTGGACGCCCGCGACCTCGACGCCTGGACGGGCTGCTTCCGGCCCGACGTGGACATGGGCCGGCACGGTCACGGGCGGGAGGCGCTGCGGGCGTACATCGAGCCCCTCGTCCGGGGCTTTCGCCGGTCCGTCCACCAGATCTGCGGCCACCGGATCGAGTTCACCGGCCGCGACACGGCCACCGGCTCCGTCTACTGCCGCGCCGAGCACGAGGTGGGGGAGCGGTGGATCGTCATGGCCATCCGCTACCTCGACGACTACGCGCGCGTGGACGGCGAGTGGTACTTCTCCCGCCGCCGCGAGCAGCACTGGTACGCGGCCGACGTGACCGAACGCCCCCAGCGGGTGGGATTCGCCGGCTGGGAGGGCGCCGGGGAACCGGCGCTGCCGGACGCCTTCCCCACTTGGGGACCCTTCTGGAAGGAGTCGTGATGCGGCGGCTGGCAGGGAAGACCGCACTGGTCACCGGTGGCGGACAGGGCGTGGGCCGGGGCATCGCGCTCGCGCTGGCGGCCGAGGGGGCGGCCGTGGTGATCACGGGCCGGACCGAGGGCAGACTCAAGGACACCGCGCAGGTGATCGTCGAGCGCGGCGGGCGGGTGCACACCGTCGTCGGGGACGTGGGCGAACAAGCCGACGTCGAGCGCATGGTGGCGGAGACCGTCCGGGAGTTCGGCGGCCTGGACGTGCTCGTCAACAACGCGCAGAGCTCCGTACAGCGCCGTCTGGAGCAGACGTCGTACGACGACGTCGAACTCGCCTACCGCAGCGGGCCGTTGGCGGCCTTCCACGCGATGCGGGCAGCGCTGCCGCACCTGAGGGCGAGCCGCGGCAGTGTCGTCAACCTCGGTTCGTCGGCCGCCGTGCTGGGCGAGACGGGGTTCGCGTCCTACGCGATGGCCAAGGAGGCGATCCGGGGGCTGAGCCGCGTCGCCGCGCGGGAGTGGGGACCGTACGGGATCCGGGTGAACGTCGTCTGCCCGGCCGCGCTGAGCCCGGCGGCCGAGGAGTACTTCGCCGCCCATCCGGAGAAGGCCGAGCAGGTGGTGGCCGGCATCCCGCTGGGCCGGATGGGCGACCCGGAGACCGACATCGGGCGTGCGGTGGCCGCGCTGGTCAGCGACGACATGGCCTATCTGACCGGTGCCACGCTGATGTTGGAGGGCGGTCGGACCCTGATCGGCTAGGGCGTGTTGCGAAAGTCAGCTGGGCCCCGATGTAGCGGACCTTGCCCGCCTTCACCACGTCGTGCAGGGCCTCCATGGTCTCCTCGACCGGGGTGTGCGGGTCGAAGCGGTGGATCTGGTACAGGTCGACGTAGTCGGTGCCCAGCCGGCTCAGGCTGTGGTCGATCTCGGTCAGGATCGCCTTGCGGGACAGGCCCGCTCCGTTGGGCCCGGGCCGCATCCGGCCGTGCACCTTGGTCGCGAGCACGATCTCGTCGCGGTCGGCGAAGTCGCGCAGGGCCTTGCCGACGATCTCCTCGCTGGTGCCGTCCGAGTAGACGTTCGCCGTGTCGAAGAAGTTGATCCCCGCCTCCAGCGCCTGCCGGATCAGCGGGCGGGAGGCCTCCTCGTCGAGCGTCCACTCGTGCGTGCCTCGGTCGGGCAGGCCGTAGGTCATGCAGCCCAGACAGATCCTCGAGACGTCCAGGCCCGTCGAACCGAGCTTCACGTACTGCATCGTTGCCGCTCCTGCCTTCGGTATGGGGTACCAGAGGGGAGCGTACGTCGTCGTGCCGGAGGGCTGAAGGTCATCGCCGCCCGAGCAGGTCCAGCGCCGTCCGCCATCCGAACTCCGGCCGTGTGCCGTCCTCCCCGGGCTCGCCGGAGTAGGGCTCGCCGAACCGCACGCCCATGCCCCGCAGCCGGATCAGGCTGTCCTGATAGGCGGGATGGGCCGCCAGCGCGTCGGCCACGCACGGCAGGACGGCGACCGGGACACCGAGGCCGCAGGACTCGCAGAGGGTGGCCACGGCGAGGGTGTCGGCGAGGCCGGCCGCCCACTTGTTGACGGTGTTGAACGTGGCCGGCGCGACCACGACCGCGTCCGGCGGCGGAAAGGGGCGCGGATCGCCGGGGGTGCGCCAGGCCGAGCGTATGGGGCGGCCGGTCTGTGCCCGCACCGCGTCGGTGTCGAAGAACCCGTTCATGGCGACGGGCGTGGCGATGACCCCGACCTCCCAGTCCCGCTCCTGCGCGGCGGTGATCAGCTCGCCGACGTCCGCGGCGATGCCGGCGGCGCAGACGACGACGTAGAGGAAGGGGCTCCCGGGATGCTCCGCCTGGTCGGTCACCCCGAAACCCTATGCGAGCGGGAAGGACTCGCCTCGCTCGGAGTCCGGCCGGGGGCCGTGGATGCGGCGCTCCCCCTCCTCGATCGGCACGTCGTCGATGCCGGCCTCGCGGCGGGTCATCAGGCCGTGCTCGTCGAACTCCCCCAGCTCGTTGCCGTAGGAGCGTCACCACTGGCCGTCGGCGTCCCGGCACTCGTACCGGGAGCGGACGGCGATGCGGTTGCCGTCGTACGCCCGGAGGTCCCGTTGCCAGGCGGCCCCGGAGGGCCGGACGCGACACGGAAGGCCGGCCGCCGGCCGCGAACCGGACTCAGGTGTCGGTCACGGTGATTGCGGTGACCGGGCAGGCTCTGGCCGCCTCTCGGATCATCGGGTCGCCGGCGCCGTCCTCCTGGCCGGGGAGCAGGGTGCTGAAGCCGTCGTCGTCCTGGGTGAAGACGTTCGGCGCGGCCAGGGCACACTGGCCGGCGCCGATACAGACGTCCTTGTCGATGTCGATGCGCATGGGCGTCGGGCCTCTTACCAGGTCACGGGGAGTTCCAGCATCCCCTGGATGGTGTCGCCGGGCTTGAAGGGGATCTCGTCGGCCGGGGCGGCGAGCCGGAGGCCGGGCAGCCGGTCGAAGAGGGTGCGCAGGGCGATGTCGAGTTCGGCACGGGCCAGGTTCTGGCCGAGGCACTGGTGGATGCCGAAGCCGAAGGCGACATGGTGGCGGGTCGGCCGGTGCCAGTCGAGGGTGTCGGCGTCGGCGTAGACGTCCTCGTCGCGGTTGATGACCGAGGTGGAGAAGACCACGCCGTCGCCCGCGCGGATGGTCGCGCCGCCCGTCTCGATGTCCTCGGTCGCCCTGCGCAGCAGCCCGTCCGCGATGGACAGCATGCGCATGAGCTCCTCGACCGCGGACGGCATCAGCTCCGGGTCGGCACGCAACTCGGCCAGTTTCTCCGGGTGTTGGAGCAGGGCGAAGGTGCCCAGCGAGATCATGTTGGCGGTCGTCTCATGGCCGGCGATCAGCAGGATGGTGGCGAAGGCGATGACCTCGCTCCGGTCCAGCACCCCCTCGCGCAGCTGGTGGTGGACGAGTTCGTCGAGCACGCCGTCGCCGGGCTCGGAGTCGCCCAGCTTGCGGTCGATCAACTCCTCGAAATAGGCGTCGAGTCGGTCGCGGGCGTCGTGGACGTCCTCGACCTCGGGACCGCGCAGCAGCCGGCGCGACTGGCCCTCGAAGAAGTCGTGGTCGGCGTAGGGGACGCCGAGCAGCGCGCAGATCACCATCGAGGGCACCGGCAGCGCGAAGGCGCCCACCAGCTCGGCCGGCGGCCCCTTCTCGATCATCGCGTCCAGCAGTCCGTCCACGATCCGCTGGATCCGCGGACGCAGCTCGACCGCCCGGCGCAGGGTGAAGCTGGGGACCATCATCCGCCGCTGGACCCGGTGCCGGGGGTCGTCGACGCCGAGCAGCGCCACCCTCCGGTTCTTCACCGCGGCGAACCGCTCGGTGGGCGCCGGGAAGTCGGGGTGCCCCCGGTCCGTGGACAGACGCTGGTCGGCGAGGAGTTCGCGGGCGAGGGCATGACCGGTCACCAGCCAGGCCTTACGCCCGTCGTAGAGGGTGATCCGGGTCAGCGGGCGGTCGGCGCGCAGGGGGTCGTAGGCGGTCGGCGGGTGGTAGGGACAGGTCCGGTCCTGGGGGAAGGCGACCGGTTCCGTTTCCGTCATGGCAGACCTCGCAGACGAAGGGTGCGTCGTACAGATCTTCATTAGATGCCCCAGGCACCTAAGGAACGACGACAAGTTCGGCCAGATCGGTGGCGCGGGCATTCTGGCCGGAGATGGCCGTTCACCACGAGCGAACCGGACATGGATGATTCCGCGTCGCCGAGGTGTTGAGGGAGGGTGTCAGTCAGCCGACGACCCGACGATGGGACGGATGCCATGCCTCTTGAGGGCGAGTACGAACCCAGCCCGCAGCAGTGGGTGCGCGACCAGGTGGAGCTGTACGAGAGCTCCGGCGGCACGAAGGGGACGACGCTGCTGGACACCGGTATGCCCGTCATCGTGCTCACGACCCGCGGGGCCAAGAGCGGCAAGATCCGCAAGACACCGCTGATGCGGGTGGAGCACGAGGGCCGTTACGCCGTCGTCGCCTCGCAGGGCGGCGCGCCCAAGCACCCGGTCTGGTACCACAACATCAAGAGCGAGCCGCGGGTGGAGCTGCAGGACGGCCCGGTCAAGCAGGAACTGACCGCGCGTGAGGTCACCGGCGCGGAGAAGGCCGCGTGGTGGGAGCGGGCGGTCGCGGCGTACCCGCCGTACGCCGAGTACCAGGAGAAGACGGACCGGCAGATCCCGGTGTTCGTGCTGGAGCCGGTCGCCGCGAAGGGCTGACCCCGGCCGGCCGAAGAGCCGTGTCCCGGGCCCGCGCAACCGGCTCGTGCGCGGGCCCGGAAGCAAGCTCGGCGCGGGCCGGACGCGGGCTCGGCGCGGGCTCGGAAAAAAATCTTCGTCGAGGTACGCATGAACCCGGATCCGCCGGGCACGCGTGCGTCAGGCCCCGCCGCGCTCCCCCGTCGCGGCGGGGCTTTCCCGTGCCTCGCGGGCGGGCCGGTCGGTGATGTCCAGGAAGATCTGGTCCACCTCCGGGACGCTGTCCGCGACGGTCCGCTTGATCCGGTCGGCGACCTCCTCGACCCGCTCGCTGTCCAGGCCCGGCACCAGGTCGACGCGGGCGGCCACCAGGGCCTGGTCCAGGCCGGTTTTCATCGTGAACAGCGCCTCCACGCTGTCGATCTCCGGCTGGTCCTCCAGCAACTCCCGGATCCGGTCGGCCGCCGCGGGGTCGGCGGCCTCCCCGATGAGCTGGTCGCGGGCCTCGCGGCCGAGGCGGTAGGCGACGTAGACGAGCAGACCGCCGATCGCGAGCGAGGCCGAGGCCTCCCAGGCGACCTGCCCGGTGACCATGTGCAGGGCCATGCCGACGGCGGCCAGGGTCACGCCGAGCACCGCGGTGCCGTCCTCGGCGACCACGGTGCGCAGCGCCGGGTCGCGCAGGCCGGCGCTGCCCCCCTGGCGGCGCACCTGGTGCAGGGCCCGCAGCAGGGAGGTGGCCTCGGCGAGGAAGGAGACGCCGAGCACGATCAGGCCGACCACATAGCCGCTGAACTTCTCCTCGGCGCCGTTCCTGAAGGCCTCGAAGCCCTGGAAGAAGGAGAAGCAGCCGCCCATGACGAAGATCCCGACGGCCGCGAGCAAGGACCAGAAGAAGCGTTCCTTGCCGTAGCCGAAGGGATGGCGTTGGTCGGCGGGGCGGCGGCTGCGGCGCAGGGCGGCCAGCAGGAACACCTCGTTGAGGCTGTCCGCCACCGAGTGCGCGGCCTCCGACAGCAGCGCCGGTGACCCCGCGACCAGGCCGCCGACGGCCTTGGCGGCGGCTATCACCAGATTCGCCGCGAGGGCCACGAGGACGGTGACGCGTGTGCGCCGGTCGGCCTTCGGGTCCGAGGTGCTCGTCGGCTCCCTGGCCGGGGCTGTGGTCGGCTCCTGGGCCGAGGTGGTCGTCGGCTCCTGGGCCGAGGTCGTCGTGGGCTTCGTGTCCGAGCCTGTCTGCGATGTCCCGCTCACCTTCGCCGACTGCCCCTCCGCGGTCGGCTCACACCGTGCGGGGTACGGAATTCGGGGAACGCGGTAGTCAGTGCTCGTGCATCGCAGGGAGGAACCATGGGCGGCGGGGGCAACGACACGTACGGCACGAAGCCGTTCAAGCGGTCCAAGAGCCACTTCACGGACCGGATCACCGCGGACTCGCGGGACGGGTGGCCGGTGGAGGCGGGCCGCTACCGGCTGGTGGTGAGCCGTGCCTGTCCGTGGGCGAGCCGGGCGGTGATCTCCCGGCGGCTGCTGGGCCTGGAGGACGCGCTGACCATGGGGATCGCCGACCCCGTCCAGGACGACCGCAGCTGGCGCTTCACCCTCGACCCGGACGGCCGCGACCCGGTCCTCGGCATCCGCTACCTCGCCGAGGCCTACGAGCGGCGGGAGAACGGTCACCCGGGCGGGGTGAGCGTGCCCGCGATCGTCGACATACCCAGCGGTGAGCTGGTCACCAACGACTACCAGCAGCTCACCCTCGACCTCGCCACCGAGTGGACGGCCCTGCACCGCGACAGCGCTCCCGAGCTGTACCCGCACACCCTGCGCGACGAGATCGACACGGTGATGGCGGACGTCTACGAGGACGTCAACAACGGTGTGTACCGGGCGGGGTTCGCCACGGACCAGGAGGAGTACGAGGCCGCGTGCGCCGGTGTCTTCCGGCGGCTGGAACTGCTCGCTCCGCGGCTGGAGCGGCAGCGCTATCTCGTCGGTGACACCATCACCGAGGCGGACATCCGGCTCTTCACCACGCTGGTGCGCTTCGACGCCGTCTACCACGGCCACTTCAAGTGCAACCGCTGGAAGCTGGCGGAGCACCCGGTGCTGTGGGCGTACACCCGCGATCTGTACCAGACGCCCGGGTTCGGTGACACCGTCGACTTCGACCACATCAAGCGGCACTACCACCAGGTCCACACGGGCATCAACCCGACCCGTATCGTGCCGCTCGGGCCCGATCTGTCGGGCTGGCTCGCGCCGCATCACCGCGAGGAGCTGGGCGGGCGGCCGTTCGGCGACGGTACGGCGCCCGGGCCGGTGCCGGCGGGTGAGGAGGTGCCGGCGCGGGGGCGCCCCTGACCGAGCGAGTGAGCAACCGGACCGTGCGACCGAGGAGACCACGTGGCCAAGACCAAGAAGAAGAAGCTGAAACTGCCCCTCGCCTACAAGCCGCTGGGGTTCGCGATGGGCTGGGTGAGCGGGTCCGTGGCGGGGCTCGCCTTCCGTAAGACATGGATGGCGATCCGGCATGAGGAGGACGCGCCCGACGCCCTGGACCGGGACCGCGGCTGGGGGGAGATCCTGCTGGCCGCCGCGGTGCAGGGGGCGATCTTCGCCGTGGTGCGCAGCGCGGTGGACCGGGGCGGCGCCAAGGCCATCGAGCGCTCCACGGGCGTCTGGCCGACCGCCGATCCTGAGGGCCGGGACTGACGGCGGGGGGCGTCCGGCGCAGCGGGCCGGCGGGCTGGACACACCGTGTCCCCGGACGCCGGGCCGATCCGCCGGACGCCCCCTCCGGCTCAGCCCTGCTTGGGTGCCGTCGGGGTGGTGCGGCGCACGGTGAAGGAGTGGCCGGCCGGGTCGGCGTAGCCACGCTCCTCGAACGGGCCGGACGCGTCCTTCGTCTCCAGCGGGCGTCCGCCGAGCTCCACCACCTTGCGCTCCACCGCGTCCAGGTCCTCCACCACGAAGTCCAGGTGGGCCTGGAGGGAGTTCTCGGGGCGCGGCCAGCTCGGCGGGGTCGCGTTCACATCGCGGCGGAAGGCCATGCGGGTGCCGTCCGCGCCCCTGATCTCCACGCGGTTGGCGGTCGCGTCCGTCTCCTCGGCCTCCAGCAGCTCCTTGTAGAACACGGCGAGCTTCTCGGGCTCGGCGCAGTCGAGCACCACGAAGCCCGCTTCAACCAGCGGCATGTCTCCTCCGAACGGTCGGGGGGCGCGGGGCCCGTACCCCGCCGCCCACTCCCCTCGGATATCCCGCTCCGCCCGATTCACTCGCCGGGCGGTACCCCGGTCAACCGGCTTGATCGGTCCGGCTGTTGTCCTGGGCCCGTGACCGGATTTCCGTCAGGCGCGTCGCCGCGGCCGTGAGGAGGAGGTCCAGGGCGGCCGGATAGGAGCTGCCGCCCATGTCGGTGACGAGGTGGCGGGCCGTCGCGGCGATGTTCGGGTGGGTCTCGGCGGGCAGTCCGGCGTACGTCGCCTGCCATACGGCCGTCTCGGCCTCCTGTGCCGCCCTGGGCAGGGCGATGCTCGCCGAGTCCAGGGCGCCGTAGGCGAGGGCCTGGTCGACGAAGACGTGGTAGATGCGGACGGCCTCGGGGCCGGGGAAACCGGCTCCGCGCAGGACGCCGAGGATCGTCTCCACGGCCTGGATCTCGTACGCCCGCCCGGTGACACGGTAGGAGCTGAGCACCGCCGCGCGCGGGTGGGCGAGCGCGCCCGCGTGCATGCGCAGGCCGAGCTCGCGCAGATCGGCCCGCCAGTCCCCGGTGGGCCGCCAGACGCGCAGGGTGCGGCCGATCAGCTCGTCGGCGACGGCGAGCATCAGGTCGTCGGTGTGCCGGAAGTAGCGGTACAGGGAGCTCGGGTCGGCGCCCAGGGCGCGGCCGAGGCGGCGCACGGACAGCGCCTCGGTGCCGTGTTCCTCGATCAGTCGCAGGGCCGTGGCGACGATCAGTTCGTCGGACAGGACGACGCCCTGTTTGGTGGGCCGCCTGCGCCGCCGTGCGTCGGGCGGGACGACTCGCTCGCTCATGGACTGCCTCCTCGGGGCCGGTGCCCGCACCTTATGACAACAGTGTTGACCTGTTAAGTGCCCGGGCAGTTTCATGTGCGTTCACCGGGGCCTGCCTGGCCCCCTGGTGCGAGCGGAGAACCGCCCATGTCCGACCAGCCCCTCACCGCGGGCCCTCCGGCGCGCCCCGCGCTGCGCAAGTCCCTCGGCGTCCTCGACGGCGTCGCCATCGCCGCGTCCAGCACGGCCGCGACCACCAGTATCGGCATCGGGCTCGGCGTCACGGCGGGCGTGGTCGGGCTCCATCTGCCCGCGATCATGCTGCTGGCGTTCCTGCCGGTGCTGGGCATCGCGGGCGCCTACTCCCGCCTCAACCGCGTGGAGCCGAACGCCGGCAACGGCTATGTGTGGGTGGGCCGTTCGCTCAGCCCCTGGCTCGGCTTCATGACCGGCTGGGTGAACATCGTCGCGACGGTGGCCTTCCTCGCGTACACCACCGCGGTCACCGGATCGGCGCTGATCCAGCTGGCCGGGGAGGCGGGCCTGCACCGGATCGCCGGACTCGCCCTGGATCCGGGTTCGACGGCGCAGACGACCACCGTCGGCATCGTCGTGCTGGTCGCGGTCACCGTCACCGCGGTCACCGGCGTCCGCACGGCCGCCCGCCTCCAGACCGGGCTGCTGGTCTTCGAGTACGTCGTCCTGCTCGGGTTCTGCGGATACGGCATCGTCACCGGCCCGCACGCCTTCAGCCTGAGCTGGTTCGACCCGTTCGCGATCCCCTCCGCGTCGGCCCTCGCACAGGGGCTGATCCTGTCGGTGTTCTGCTACTGGGGTTTCGAGGCCGCGTTCAGCGTCAACGAGGAGGTGCGGGAGCCCCGGGACGCCTCCCGCGCCGGTTTCATCACCCTGCTCACCATGCTGGCCCTGTTCCTGCTCGGCTCGATCGCCTTCCAACGGGTCCTGTCCGAGCCGGAGTTGGCGGGTCACGGCGCCCAGGGGCTCGCGTACTTCGGGGACCGGCTGGCCTCGCAGCCACTGGCCGCCCTGCCGCTGGTCGCGCTGATGTTCTCGGCGGTGGCTTCCCTGCAGGCCGGGGTGATCCCGACGGCCCGGGGCATGTTCGCGATGAGCCGGGACCGTACGCTCGGACCGGTGTGGTCCAAGGTCAGCGCCCGCTACGGCACTCCGGCCGTCGGCACCCTGCTGATCGGCGTGCTGGCGGCGGCGGTCGCGGCCCTCGCCCTGGTGATTCCACGGCTCGCCGACATGATCATGGCCACGGTGAACGCGGTCGGCATCGTGGTCGCCCTGTCGTACGCGCTGACCGCGCTGGCGGCGGCCGTACGCTTCCGTTCGCTACTGCGGGAGAACCGGCGGGAGGGGCTGCGGGCGGTGGTGCTGCCGGCGCTCAGCGCCGCCGCGCTGCTCGGACTCGGCGGTTATCTCGGCTGGTCCTTCTACTCCTCCACCGACCATCTCGAACTCCGCGCGGACAACGGGTGGTTCCTGCTCCTGGCCCCCGTGGCGATGATCGCCTCCGGGTTCGTGGCCGCTGCCTGGGCCAAGTGGGTGCGCAGATCGCCGTACTTCCGCACCGGCCGGGGCACGGACGCCGACGCACCCGCCCTCCTGACGACCGCCGGCTAGGAAACGGAACATGCACGCAGACCTTCTCTTCAGCGGCGGTCCGGTCCTCACTCCCGAGGGCCGGACCGCGACCGCCGTGGCCGTAACCGGCGACCGGATCACCGCCGTCGGAGGCGACGAGGTGCTCGGCCTCTCCGGGCCGCGCACCCAAGTCGTCGACCTGGCGGGCCGGTTGCTGCTGCCGGGCTTCCAGGACGCGCATGTCCATCCGATACCGGCGGGGCTGGAACTCGGCCAGTGCGATCTGACGGAGGCGACATCGTCGGCGGAGACGGTGGCACTCGTGCGCGCCTACGCCGAGGCGCATCAGGAACGGGAGTGGATCCTCGGCGGCGGCTGGTCCATGGAAGCATTCGAGGGCGGCACACCGGCCAAGGAGCTGCTGGACGCCGTCGTACCCGACCGGCCGGTGTATCTGCCCAACCGCGACCACCACGGCGCCTGGGTCAACAGCCGCGCCCTGGAACTGGCCGGCGTCACCCGCGACACGCCCGACCCGGCGGACGGGCGGATCGAGCGGAACGCGGCCGGTGAGCCGAGCGGGACACTGCAGGAGGGGGCGATGCAGTTGGTCGGGCGGCTCACTCCCCCGGCCACGGCGGCCGACCGGCTGGCGGCGCTGCTGCACGCCCAGCGGCATCTGCACGCGCTCGGCATCACGGCCTGGCAGGACGCGCTCGTCGGGGACTTCCTCGGCATGGACGATCCGTCGGGGGCGTATCTGGCGGCCGCGCGGGACGGTTCCCTGACCGCGCGGGTGGTGGGGGCGCTGTGGTGGGACCGGGAGCACGGCGCCGAGCAGATCCCCGAACTCGTCGAGAAGCGGGCCGGGTTGAGCCACGGCCGGTTCCGCGCCACCAGCGTGAAGCTGATGCTGGACGGTGTCGCCGAGAACGGCACGGCCGCGCTGCTGGACCCCTACCTGGACCGATGCGGCTGCGCCACCGCCAACCGGGGCAAGAGCTTCATCGACGCGGGCCAACTCCCCAAGTACGTCACCGAGTTGGACGCGCTCGGCTTCCAGTGCCACTTCCACGCGCTGGGCGACCGGGCCGTACGCGACGCCCTGGACGCGATCGAGGCGGCGCGAGCGGCGAACGGGCCGAGTGACACCCGGCCGCATCTGGCGCACCTTCAGGTCGTGCATCCCGAAGACGTGCCGCGCTTCTCGCGATTGGGGGCAACGGCGAACATCCAGCCGCTGTGGGCCGCGCACGAACCGCAGATGGACGAGCTGACGATCCCCTTCCTGGGGTCCGAACGGGCCGCGTGGCAGTACCCGTTCGGTGCGCTGCTGCGCTCCGGCGCCCGGCTCGCGGCCGGCAGCGACTGGCCGGTCAGCAGCCCCGATCCGCTCCAGGGCATCCATGTCGCCGTCAACCGCAGGGTCCCCGGGAACAGCGGCGCCCCGGTCTTCCTGCCCGGCGAACGCATCAATCTCGCCGAGGCGTTGACCGCGTACACCGCGGGATCGGCGCAGGTGAACCATCTCGACGACACCGGCACGGTGCGGGTGGGCGCGCTCGCGGACCTCGTGGTGCTGGACCGCGACCCCTTCGACGGGCCGCCCGAGTCGATCGCGGAGACGGGTGTCGCGCTGACGTATGTGGGCGGGGAGGCAGTATACGCAGCTCAAGAGGCTTAGGCAGTAACGGACATCACGGTGAGGTCACGCGTAGATCATTTACGCTCTGGGCAGCCTCGTATCACTTCTCGGTTCAACTTTCGGCCATAGAAGCTGAGTTCGAGGGCGCGGGTGGCCGTTTCGGCCACCCGTGCGCAGGACGGGGACTCTGTGTCGCCGTCTCCCGAAAGGAAGCGCATGCCTCAGGACGTCACGCTCGACCTCACGGTCCGCACCCCCCATCAGCAGACATCTCCCTGGTCGACGCCAACCGCCGGCCCCCTGGCCCCGGTGGCGAGCGCGCACACCTGACGGGCCGTGAGAGGCCCTCGCGGAAAGTACTGAAGTACTCGGACACACCGGTCGACAACCACGGTTGATCGACTTGTTGTCATGACCACGGCTAAATGGGAGACCAGCATGAGATCGCGAATCGTGGGGGCTGTTCCTGCGGCGTCCGCCAACAGCCTGCTTCCGGCGCAGCCCGGCGCCCAGCTCCAGCCCACGGAGGCGGGAAACGCTCTGGCCCGGCTCATGGTGAAGCGCGTCCAGGGGACCGCGGAGCCGTTCCGAAGCTCCCACGACGCCGCTCGGCAGCGGCTGGGCACCCCCGGCTCCGGCGACGGGGGCACCACACTGCGGGTGGAGGGAGCCCTCCACCTGGCACAACCCGCCTTCCTCCCGCCCGACGAGGAGGGCTACGCCAGGCTGAAACGGCTCGAGACCGCCCTCGGCCTGATAGAAGCGGCCTTCCCCCAGGTCAGCACCGATGTCGAGATCTGCCGGCTGACCTGCGTGATGCTGGAGGGAGCCTGGCGGACCCGGGCCTCGACCCCGCCGCGCGAGGAGGAGCAGGCGGCCTCCTGCACCTGCCCGCTGTGCCGCCGGCTGCCCACACCGCCGGCCCGCACGCTGGAGGACTACGGCTGGCGGCAGAGCGCGGGGCGTCCCCTCACCGTCAAGGCCTGGCCCTACCGCCGGGAGCTCGACAGCGTCCTGACCGCTGGATGGATCTGGGTCCGGCAGCTGAACGACCTCGAACGAGACCTCGGCCTCCGCCACCGTTTCGAGGACGACATCCTCGTCTTCCACGAGTACAAGCGCGTCATCGACACCATCGACACCGCGCACATCACCCAGCTCGTGGAAGGCCGCCTGGCCGAGGATTTCAGCACCAACAGCGCACGGGCCCTGGTCGGCGGACTCTACGCGGCCCACAAGCGGTCCGTCGACGAGCACTGGCTCCAACAGCACCACGCGGGTGGCGTCACGCTCCCCCAGACCAACCCGCTGAGCCAGAGCACCTATTCAGCCCTGCAGATGCTGGACTGCCTGTTCTGGCACGTCTCACCCGACACGGAACTCTGGCAGGAGGAACATCTCGCCTCCCTGCTGCTGTGCCGCGTCATCGACGACATGGCCGACGTACGCGTCGACTCCCTCACCGGCGAGATCAGCAACTTCTGGCTCTCCGACATGGCCACCCACACCAAGGCGCTCTACGCCGCCTGCACCATCGCCCTCATCAAGTACGGCTGCACGCCCGAGGCGCATGAACCGATGTGGAACACCTGGCTGATGACCAGCACCATCGTCTGGATGGGACTCACGGGCCGGCACGCCCTGTGGTTCGACGGCATCACCGAGGGCCTGTCCCCGGCCGAGGACTGCCCGCTGTGCGAACTGCAACCCGACCCGTGCACCGGCATCCTCACCCACGGCACCACCCTGAGCATCGGCCCGCGGCCCACCGCACCGGCACTGAGCTCCCGGACCGCCGAGCTGTCCGCACTCTGCCGTGCCCAGTTCCCCCGGACATGGCCCCTCTTCGACGCCGAACTCCATGCCTTCGAAGCCCTGCACGGCCCCTGGCTGGGCAGGACCGACAGCACATGGGAGATCCTGCGACGCACCTACATCGCCGCCGTCGAGGCATCCATGGACGCGGCGTCCCCCGACCGCGCCCGGGAGGTCCAGCAGGACGCCGGCGCCGTCGGATCCGAGATGTTCTACACGCTGTACGACGCCCGGACCGGGCGGGAGGACACCGCGCTGCTCTCCTACATGTTCGGCTGCGCCCACCCGCATTTCATCTGGAACGCCACGGGTTACCGTCCCACGAGCGTCACAGGTCGTCCGGATCTGGTTCTTCGGTGCTACGGGACGAGCCTCAAGCGGTCGTCGTCCGTGGCCACCTTGGACAGGTAGACCTCGGGAAGGGCGTGAGGGTGCAGGAGTTCTCGATCGGCCTGAGGTC